>NZ_JBBWCB010000094.1:0-22055 GCF_039888995.1 Pseudomonas rossensis
CCCATGCGCCGATCATGGACAAAAACACCTTCACGACACAGCCGATGGGCGCCACGGCGCAATTGTATTTTCGCTCAGGAGGGAGCAGCGGCACTCCGGCCCTCGCCGGTTTCAGCTATCGCGACTTTCAACGGCAGATGCGCGCAGCGGCAGACGGCCTGTTCGCCGCCGGGCTCGATCCTTCACAGGACCGGGTCATGAACCTGTTTTACGGCGGCAGCCTGTACGGAGGTTTCCTCAGTTTTACCAAAATACTGGAACAGATGGGCGTCTCACACTTCCCCATGGGTGCGCCTCAGGACGATGATTTCAGCGAAATCGCCCAACTGATCGTTGACCAGCGTGTCACCGTGCTGATTGGCATGCCGAGCACCTTGCACCGTCTGTTCTTCAACGAGCAGGCCCGACTCCGCACGTACGCAGGTATTGGCAAAGTGTTCCTCGGCGGCGAGCATCCGGGCCAAACCAGCCTGAGCCTCATGGAAAGCTGCGGGGTCTCGATGATCCGCTCGGCGATCTATGGCTCCGTCGACGCCGGTCCCTTGGGGCATGCGTGCGCAGCCACCGCGAACGGGGTGTTTCACTTGATGTGCGACACCCAGCATCTGGAAATTGTGCAGATCGAACGGGATGAACCGGTTCAGGCTAATGAGATCGGTCGCCTGCTGTTTACTTCACGAGCGCGGCAAGGCCAAACCGTACGCCGGTATGACGTGGGCGACACCGGTCGCTGGATACCCGGAGCCTGTCCGTGCGGGTTGGACTCACCCCGGTTCGAACTGCTCCAACGCCACGGCAAACTGGTTCGAATGGGCACGGAGTTCATTTCGCCTTCGGCTCTGCAGGATGCCGTCGGCGCACCCATTCAGATTGTTCTCGACCACACCCCTGATGGCGTCGAGCGACTCAACGTTCTAACGGATGCAGACATCAACCAGGTTCGCAACGCATTGCTGAGCCATGAAGCACTGGCAAATGCCGTAAACGCCAAACTGTTAACTGTCGAAGTTCAAGTGTGCACAGAGCAAGCTTTCACTCGAAACAAACACAGCGGCAAAACACCCTTGGTTATTGATAAAAGAAAATAAAAATACCACCAGCCACTCACAACTTGCTTTTAACCGTCTAGACGCCTGATATAAAAAAGAGAGAACCCAGTGAAATCAACTTATTCGCTCGAACAACTGCTGCCTTACATACGGCAACATTCAAACTTCTACCGCCAGCAACTGGAAAACTTACCGCCGCAGGGCGTTACGTTACAAGATATACCGCTCACCAACGCCATGGACTATTGGTCTGACAGCAATGACTTGAGTCATTGGCCAGTCCTGACCGGAAAGGTCGACGATGCGCTGCTGTTTAAAACCGGCGGATCGACCAGCCAGGGCAAACTGACGGTGTACACCTATAACGAATGGCAAGAACTGGTCAGTACGTTCGGAGAAAGTTTCTCCTCTCAGCTGAACGACGGTGACCGTGTCGCCAATCTGTTTTTTTCCGGTGATCTTTACGCCAGTTTTCTGTTCATCCACGACTCCCTGGCACATGTCAGGCGATCCATCTGCGAGTTTCCGTTTTCCGGGCAAGTCGAACTGGACGTACTGGCCGATGCGATTGATCAGCATCGGATCAACGTGCTGGTCGGTGTCCCGGCACAGCTGCTGCGATTCGCGGCCTACCTGAACCAGCATCGGCGAGTACTGTGCGGGGTTGATACGTTGCTGTACGGCGGCGAAAGCCTGTTTGCCCCGCAGTTGGCAATCCTCACCGACGTGTTTCCCAACGTGCGCATTGCTTCCATTGGCTACGCCAGTGTAGACGCCGGCCTTATCGGGGCCAGCGACCGCGACTGCGCCTTGGGCGAGCATCGGGTGTTTGAACCACACACCGTTCTGGAGATCGTCGATGAATTCACCGGTGAAGTCATCGAAGAATGCGATCGCACCGGATTATTGGTGGTGACCAATCTGACTCGACGGCTCATGCCACTGCTGCGTTATCCGGTGGGCGACCGCGCGTGCTGGCGCGAACCCGGCTCAACCCCAAGGCGTAAATTCGCCCTCAAAGGACGTAGCGCGCACAGCCAGCGAGTGCGGGTGGGTGTGCTGTCGCTGCTGATCGATGACATCCACGAGATCGTCCAACGCATTGCCCACAACGACCAATGGCAATTGCTGATCGAACATGACGGATACAAAGATATTTTGAGTGTGAAGTGGGTTCCCTCAGCGCTATCAATGGCCATCGTACCGGTGTGCCGAGAGTTGTACGAGGCGCTGGTTGAACACTATCGCGCCATCGAGGAACTGAGCCGCGAGGGCCTGTTGGAGCTGCGAGTGCTGTCCTGCGATGTCACAGCCCTGAAGCTTCACCCACGTTCCGGCAAACAACTGCGGGTCCTGGACTTGCGCGGGTATGACGCACCGTCGCCGGAGCCCGCATGATGCCGCATTTGATTTTTCGACCCTATCGGCCCTCCGACGCACGTGCCGTGAGCCAGTTGTTTCGCGAGGTCTATGGCGATCATTACGTTCAGCCGGATGTTTACTTGCCGAATATGATCAATCAGCACAATGCCGAGGGGCGCTGGAAGTCGATGCTGGCGGTGGGCGACGTGCGCGTTCTGGGGCATGCTGCGTTGTGCCATGACACACCTGCGGACACCACCGAGCTGGCCCTCAGTGTGGTGCATCCCGCCGCGCAGGGGCAGAGTATCGCGACCCGTCTGGGACGGGAGTTGCTGTCGCGGTCAGGTTCCATGGGGTTCAAGAGCGTCTCGATCAAACAAGTGACACACCATCCCTACACGCAACGCATGGCAGCAAACATCGGCTTCCACAGCACGGGTTTGCTTCCTGACTACGTCCCTTCGCCCTTCGCTGAGCCGCTGCCGGAAACCATCGTGATGGGTTGTCATGTAGTCGAAGGACATACGCGTCCACTCCCCGACATCCCATGGCCTGACAGCTGCCGGGGGTTTATGCAGCACGTGTGTTCCGTGTTCGGGACTCATCCGGACACGACGCCGTTGTCTTCTCTGCCCTTGCAACTCAAGCAACACCATAAAAGATTCGACATGGTCATTCAGCGTTTGACCAAACGTCTGCTTGAGCAGATCCGGCAATTGCCCAGGCACTGGCTGATCTCGGCCAAACTTCAGTTATCACGGCACTTTGCCCAGGACTTTCGCAATTTGGCGGCCCTTGGCTTCACCTTTACCGGGGTGATGCCTACATCAAACACCAATGGGTGGTTCGCGCTGTTTCATCGAGGGGCGCAGTCTCGACACCTCAACCTGCACTGCCCGCACATGCAACGCTTGCATGACGACTTACAGCAAAACGCCAACACGCAGAGTAGCGCCGAAGCGCTGAACAGAACCCGCTCAGCCGCGTGAGTCTTTTCGATAAAAGTCATTGCCCGGCTGCGCGCAAAGCTCCAACAGCCAGTCAACAAACACCCTCACCCGCCGGGACAACTGGCGGTGCGGCGGGTAGAGCGCCGTCAGCGGCATCCCCGGTGTCGGCACCGTCCTGAGGACTTCACACAAACGGCCTTCGCTCAGCTTGCGGGCGACGTGGTAATACGGGGTCTGGACCAGACCATACCCCGCCTCACAAGCGGCCAGGTAACCATCGGCGCTGTTGACCGAGACTTGCTTGGGTAGATTTATGGCCTGAACCTGATCATTGACCATGAATTCCAGCCCATAACGCTTGCCATTGCTGCTGGAGAAGTACTCCACCATCTGATGGCCTTCAAGGTCAGCCAGAAACTGGGGCGTTCCGAATCGCTTCAAGTAGTCGGGGCTGGCACACGTGACCTGGTCCAGCATGGCCAACGGCCGCGCCACCAGTGAATCGTCCAGTGAGTCGCCGCCCCGCAACACGCAATCGACGCCTTCGCGTATCAGGTCGACTGGCCGGTCATTCAAGCCGATTTCCAGCTCCATCAAGGGGTATCGAGCAGTAAATTGCGGTAATGCCGGGATCACCATCAAGCGTCCCACGCCCGCCGGCATGTCCACGCGCAACAGCCCCTTGGGGTTGTTGCGTGCAGCACTGAACACCGCTTCGGTTTCCTCCAGGTCCGCCAGCAACCGTACGCAACGAGGGTAATAGGCCGCACCGTCGAGCGTCAGGCTGATCTGCCGCGTCGTGCGTTGCAGCAGCTGCACACCGAGATGCGCCTCCAGCTGCTTGATCAGAATGGTCACTGAGGCCCGGGGCAATTGCAGGCTATCCGCCGCCTTGGCAAAGCCTCCCAGTTCGACGATTCGGGTGAACACGCGCATCGCGTTAAAACGGTCCATTGCTTTTGCTTACCGGCTGATTATTTAGAAATTACGAACAGTGATAGCAGTTTTAGCCGGTTTATCTTGTTTCTGTCGAGGTCAACAATGGACTCCACATTCACAAGGAGCTGATTTCATGCAAACACGTCAACTGGGCAAAAACGGTCCACAAGTGAGCGCGATAGGTCTGGGCTGCATGGGCATGAGCGATTTCTACACGACTGGCGTGGACATCCGCGAAGCCACGGCCACTCTGCACCGCGCGCTGGAGTTGGGGATCAACCTGCTCGACACCGCTGACATGTATGGCCCGCACACCAATGAAGAACTGATCGGCAAGGCCATCGTCGGCAAACGCGACCAGGTGTTTCTGGCCAGCAAATTCGGCATCGTCCGCGACCCGGCCAATCCGGTTGCGCGGGGCGTCAACGGCCGACCGGAGTACATTCACGCCTCTATCGACGGCACCCTCAAGCGCCTTGGTGTCGAGACCCTGGATTTGTACTACCAGCACCGCATCGATCCGCAGGTGGCCATCGAGGAAACCGTCGGCGCCATGGCCGACCTGGTGAAAGCCGGCAAGGTTCGGTACCTGGGTTTGAGCGAAGCCTCGGTCGCAACACTTGAGCGGGCACACAAGATTCATCCGATCAGTGCACTGCAAAGTGAGTATTCGTTGTGGAGCCGTGATCAAGAGGAAAACGGTTGTCTGGCCGCGTGTCAGCGTCTGGGGGTTGCCTTCGTCCCCTACAGCCCTTTGGGTCGTGGCTTTCTCACCGGAGCGCTGAAAAGTCCTGATGATTTCGCGGCAGACGACTACCGGCGCTTCAGCCCGCGTTTTCAAGGCGAGAATTTCGCCAAAAATCTGTTGCTGGTGCAGCAAGTGCAGGACCTGGCCGCAGAAAAAGGCGTGACCGCCGGCCAACTGGCGCTCGCATGGGTACTGGCTCAGGGTGATTACGTGATCCCGATTCCGGGAACCAAACAGCGTAAATACCTGGAAGAAAATGTGGCCGCACTGGATGTGAAGCTTAGCGGCGACGACTTGCAAGCGCTGGAAGCAATATTCCCGGCCAATGCCACGGCTGGCTTACGTTACCCGGAGGAAGTCATGAAGTTGCTTGACCGGTAACCGACACCTGGCCCATTCGACAAGTTGAGTGGGCCAGGACAATCGGGCGTCACGCCTTGGAGCTGACGCCCTTGTCGGTCGGCACCGTCGTGCCGTTACCCTTGCCGTAAGTTTGTAAATTCTGCAGCACGTAGATCGCCGTTTTGTATTCAGGGATCAGGCCCACGGCGTACTTGTCACCCCTGATACTGTTGTTCTGAATGGTGTCCAGTTGGGTGGCGAAATACTCCAGTGCGTTGAATTTCGCATCCGGGTCTTTCTGTACGCCGAACCGGTCAAACTTGTCACCGGCGTTGATTAGCGTCATCGAGGTAATATCAGAAATCAGGCCTTTGGCTTTCAAGAAGGCACTGAGATTGCCCAGTTGTTTGGGGGTGACGTTTTCCGGGTCGAAGCCTTTGATGTTTCTGTGCAGTTTCTGCTCATCCATCAATTTCGTGTTGAGCACGCTGGGATCGCTTCCCACCAATGCCAGCATTTGCTTGACCTTGGCGCTGTGCGTCACAGGCTTGCCGGCGCCCGTGTCCTTGACCAGCAAACCTGCCTTGGAAGTCCAGGCCCCGGTATAGCCGATAGTCATGACCGAACTCCCGACTGCGCTATCTGATGCAGACGTCCGTGTGAGGCGACCATAAAAAGTTCCTTGTTTAATCTGGTTTAGAGCGCGCGAGTATCAGCCTGGCCACTAGCCACACCAACAATTATTTCCGACTTTTTACAATTCTCGTACATTTACGATACAACCGGGCAATTGCCCTTTTTCATTGATCCAGGCATTAACTTGGAAAGTGAAATAGCAACTAACCAAGTGGTACGTTCGCTTTGGTTAGTTAGTTTGTATCCATCACTATACCGCGCACCGCCCGTCACCCCGCACCGTTCCTGCACGATGGTACCTAAAGCTCGGCTTTCGCGAGCCGATAGCCCTTGGAAGCGTCGACTTCATACCGACGACCACAACAAGAACGCTGCACTAAGGACCGGTCCCATGCCCGCATTCCGTACCATTCAGGCTCGTTACACGCTGTTTCTGGTCCTGTTCATCCTGCTGTTGTCCGTGCTGACAGTGGTCGGCATCAGCCAATTGGTCGCACCGAAGCTGCGTCACACCGAAGAACAAGTGGCCCTCAACCGAATTGCCGAAGTCGCCGAGCAAATCCAGGGCGAACTGAACAAGGTTCAGGCGCAACAGCGAAGCATCACCCAGACCATTCCCCTGCTCGACAGCGCCGTCATCGACACCGTCCTGCCGGGCCTGGTCGACCAGTACGGCGAGCTGAAAGTGTTCGGCGGCGGGATCTGGCCGCTGCCCGGTCAGCGCGAAGCCGGGCGCAACAAGTTCAGCACGTTCTGGCACCGGGATGCCTTGGGAAAACTGGCCGTTAACACCTTTTGGAACAGCGATGCCGCGCCCAACTACTACGACCAGACCTGGTACAAAGGCGGCATGCAAACCCCGCGCGGCCAATGCGCGTGGGCGGCAGCCTATAAAGATGACGCCAGCGCCGAGCCACGCACCAACTGCGCCATGGCCATCCAGAAGAATGGCGCGGCCTACGGCGTGTCGACCATCGACGTGACCCTGGGTTTTTTCAATGACCTGGTGGCACGCAAGGAGAAAGACCTCGGCGCCGAAATGCTGATCGTCGAAGCCGACGGCAAGATCATCAGCAACAGTTCGCGCATCAGCGGGCCGATCGTACTGAAGAACATCAGTGAGCTGGCCGGCAACTCGCCGTTCGCTACCCAGGTGAAGGCCGGCTTGCAAAACCGTGACCAGTCGCAGCGGGGCGAGTTCGACAACAACGGCGAAGCCAGCACCTTCTTCATGCGCCCGATCGAAGGCACACCCTGGTTCCTCGCCACCGCCCTGCCGACCAAGCTGATCACCGCCCAGCGCGACGACGTGCTCAGCACCCTGAGCCTGCTGCAAATCCCGATGGTGATCCTGCTAGTGTTGCTACAGATCTATGCGATTCGCCAACTGGTCCAGCGTATGAAAGCCCTGAAGGCCAACATCGACGCACTGTCAGCCGGTGACGCCGACTTGACCAAACGCATCACCATTCGCGCCGAAGACGAACTGGGCGCCATCGGCCACTCGGTCAACGCCTTCATCACCTACTTGCAGAACATGATCGGCGAAGTCACCCTGGCCACCGGCGCCATGGCCTCCAGCCTGGATAACCTGCAACGCACCTCCGCCCACACCAGCCAGATACTGGTGCGTCACGCCTCGGAAACCGATCAGACCGTCACCGCCATCACCGAGATGAGTTCGACCGCCGAAAGCGTTGCGCAAAACGCCGCCGAAACCGCTGCCTTCACCCAGCGCGCCAACGAAAACGCCGACCGTTCGCGGGTCGTGGTGGGCGAAGCGTCCAGCAGCGTGATTGCGCTGATCGACGAAGTGGCCAGCGCAACCCATAAAGTCGAAAGCATGCAACAGGACGCTCAACGCATCACCGAGATTCTCGGGGTCATCGGCGCCATTGCCGGGCAAACCAACCTGTTGGCCCTCAACGCTGCCATCGAAGCCGCCCGCGCCGGCGAACAGGGCCGCGGTTTTGCCGTAGTTGCCGATGAAGTCCGCGCCCTCGCCGCCCGCACTCAGGCCAGTACGTCGCAAATCAATGAAATGCTCACCCGCCTGACGCAGGGTGTGAGTTCGTCGGTAACCGCCATGGAAAACACCCAGACCAGCTGCCAGTCGGCCGCTGATGCCACGGCACGGGTCAACACCGGTCTGGATGAAATGGCCGGCAACGTCAGCCACATCAACAGCCTTAGCACCCAGATCGCCACGGCCGCCGAGCAGCAAAGCGCGGTGACCGAAGAGATCAACCGCAGCATGGTGCAAATCCGTCACATGGTCGACGAACTGGTGAAAAGCGGCCAGGCCAGCGAGCTCAATACCCAACAACTGCTGGAAGCCAACAGTCGCGTCAGCGCGATCATGGGGCGGTTCAGAGTTCGTTAATTCTGCCCTACCCTGAGTGCCGTCCCCGGCACTCAGCGGCCAACCTGACAATCTTGTAATGTGCGCCTCATCTGACTGACAGCTTTGATCTACGATGATCAAGGCTGGCCAGTTTTGTATTACTTCGAAACACTCCTTGAATGCCAGGCCAAAAAAAATGGTCAGAATGCATTTTTTTGGCCGCAATTCGAAACGAGATTCCCCATGCGAACCCACCTGCGTCTGGTCGCCCTGAGCGCCCTGTTCATTTCCTCCCTGGCCCAGGCCGCCGACCTGATCCCGATCGAGGTTCACCGCGATGCCAATTGCGGTTGCTGCAAAAAATGGATCAGCCATCTGGAAGCCAACGGCTTCAAAGTCGAGGATCACGTCGAAGCCAATATGAGCGAATTCAAGCAACAGCACGGCGTGCCTCCGCGTCTGGCGTCGTGCCATACCGGTTTGATCAACGGCAAATTCGTTGAAGGTCATGTCCCTGCCGATCAGGTGCTGGCCTTGAGCAAGCGCGACGATCTGTTGGGCGTGGCCGCACCCGGTATGCCCATGGGGTCGCCGGGCATGGAAATGGACGGCATGAGCGATGCGTATCAAGTGATCGGTCTGAAAAAAGACGGCACTGACGTGGTAGTGGCGGACTACCCCGCCCATTGATGTTCGGTGCGTACATCGGGCTGTTCTTCGCCGCATTCGGTGCGGCAACCTTGCTGCCCTTGCAGTCCGAAGCGGTGTTGGTGGGGCTGTTGCTCAGCGGCAAGTATTGGCTCTGGTCGCTGCTAGCCGTGGCGACATTGGGCAATGTTCTGGGGTCGCTGGTGAACTGGTGGCTGGGGCGCGGTATCGAGCGGTTTCGTGATCGGCGCTGGTTTCCGGTCAGCCCGCGCCATCTGGAAAAAGCCCGAGTCCATTATCAGCGTTACGGTCATTGGTCATTGCTGCTGAGCTGGGTGCCTGTGATCGGTGATCCGCTGACCCTGGTGGCCGGCGTAATGCGCGAGCCGCTGGGGCGATTCCTGCTGATCGTGACCCTTGCCAAAGGCGCCCGTTATGGTGTGTTGGCCATGGCCACATTGGGCTGGATGGGTTGAACGATTATTCACGGCGATTGCCTGTGTTTAATGTCGCCCTAATCATGCCGATCCAGCATCGGCCGATTTCCAATGGAGTTCACCCATGTCCCTCACCCGCTCCCGCTGGCTGCCCGGCCTGCTGCTGACCGCTGCATTGCCTGTCATCGCCCACGCCGAAGGCCCGGAATATGGCCCGGAGCTGCAAGGCTTCGAGTACCCCTACACGGTCAAGCATTTTGCCTTTGAGTCCCAGGGCAAATCCCTGCAAATGGGTTACATGGATGTCGCCGCCCACGGCAAGGCCAATGGACGCAGCGTGGTGCTGATGCACGGCAAGAACTTCTGCGGTGCCACCTGGGACACTTCGATCAAGGCCCTGAGCGAGGCCGGTTACCGGGTCATCGCCCCAGATCAGATCGGTTTCTGCACCTCCAGTAAACCGGACAACTATCAGTACAGTTTCCAGCAACTGGCAACCAACACCCAGCAACTGCTCAAGGCCCTGGGCATTCAGAAGGCCAGTGTTCTCGGGCATTCCACCGGCGGCATGCTCGCCACTCGTTATGCCTTGCAATATCCCGATCAGGTCGAGCAACTGGCGCTGGTCAATCCCATCGGACTGGAAGACTGGAAAGCCCTCGGCGTGCCCTATCGCACCGTTGATCAATGGTATGAGCGCGAGTTGAAGGTCACCGTACAAGGCATCCATGACTATCAACGCAGTACCTATTACGACGGCCGCTGGAAACCCGAGTTTGACCGCTGGGTGGACATGTATGCGGGCCTGAGCAAAGGCCCGGGTAAAACCCAGGTAGCGTGGAATTCGGCGCTGATCTACGACATGATCTTCACCCAACCGGTGTACTACGAGTTCAAGGACCTGAAGGTGCCGACCCTGCTGCTGATCGGTACGTCCGACACCACGGCCATCGGCAGCGACATCGCACCGCCCGAGGTCAAGGCGAAAATCGGTCACTACGACGTGCTCGGCAAGCAGGTGGCGAAACTGATTCCCCAGTCGACCCTGGTTGAATTCCCCGGCATGGGCCACGCGCCGCAAATGGAAGAACCGGCGCAATTCCACCAGGCCCTGCTCGCCTGGCTGAACAAAACCAACCCCGTTCATTGATGAGGTAAGGGTGATGGCAGTGCAGATTGCGGTGATTGATGACTGGCAGGACGTGGCCCGTGATGTGGTGGACTGGTCGGTGCTGGACCACATCGGCCAGGTAAGCTTCATCCATGACTACCCTGCCGACAACGAAACCCTGGCGGCACGGTTGGGCGAGTTCGAGGTGATCTGCGTGATGCGCGAGCGCACCCGGTTCGATGAGGACCTGCTGCGGCGCTTACCGAAACTCAAGCTGCTGGTCACCGGCAGCATGCGTAACGCCGCCCTGGACCTGAAAGCCGCCGCGCAGGGTATCCAGGTTTGTGGCACTGACAGCTACAAGCACGCCGCGCCGGAACTGACCTGGGCGCTGATCATGGCGGCGACCCGCAACCTGGTGGTCGAAGCCAACGCCCTGCGCGCCGGTTTATGGCAGCAATGCCTGGGTGGCGACCTGCACGGCAAGACCCTGGCGATCCTGGGTCTGGGCAGCATCGGCACTCGCGTTGCCCAGTTCGGTCAGGTGTTCGGCATGCGGGTGATTGCCTGGAGCGAGAACCTGAGCGCCGAGCGCGCAGCCGAAGTCGGCGTGACCTACGTCAGCAAACAGGAACTGTTCGAACAGGCCGATGTGCTGTCGGTCCATCTGGTGCTCAGCGATCGTAGCCGTGGCTTGGTGGACGCCCAGGCGCTGGACTGGATGAAACCCTCGGCGCTGCTGGTCAACACTGCCCGTGGTCCGATTGTCGATGAGGCCGCGTTGATCAAGGCGTTGCAGAAACGGCGACTGGCAGGCGCTGCGCTGGATGTCTTCGAGCAGGAACCCTTGCCCGCTCATCATCCGTTCAGAACCCTGGACAATGTGCTGGCCACGCCCCACGTCGGGTATGTCAGCCAGCAGAACTACCACCAGTTCTTTTCGCAGATGATTGAGGACATTCAGGCCTGGTCAGCGGGAGAGCCGATTCGCGTACTGAGCTGATAGCAATCAGTTAAGCACTTGCACACCGCAGACCTTGTGGGAGCGAGCTTGCTCGCGATGGGCCGACACATTCAAAGTCAATGTTGGCTGAAAGTCCGCCATCGCGAGCAAGCTCGCTCCCACAAAGTTGCGGTCTGGCTAACCGCCTTTCACCGCCACAAACGCCGCCGTCTCATAGGGCACCGTGACTACGTCTCTCCCACGCAGGTCAGACTCCGCCGCGATCATCGCCCTGATCTGCTCGTCAACCTTCGCCCGCTCCTCCGCTGGTAATGCCGCCACAAAACTGGTGGAGCGCACGCGGTTGAAAATCACATCTTCCGGCGAACCTATATGCCCATGGCTGAAACGCTGTTCTGCCAGCGGTCCGAACGCCGCATGCGCAAACGCCTGCCGCCAGGCTCCCGTGTAATAGCGCGGCGTATCGCCCTCCAGCGCATTGACGATCGCATCCAGTTTCGGCACCCAGCTCGCCCGGGAATCGCGCTGATTCCACACCAGCCCCAGCTTGCCGCCGGGTTTGAGTACACGGGCAATTTCGGTCAGTGCTTCGGTGCTGGCAAACCAGTGAAAGGCCTGAGCGCAGATCACCACGTCTACCGACGCATCCGGCAGCGGCAGGTCCATGGCGGTGCCGCTGACGGCCAGCACTTCTGGGAAGGCTTCGGACAATTTCTCGAGCATCTGCGCCACTGGCTCCACCGCAACCACTTGCGCACCGGTCGCCACCAGCCGACCGGTGAACTTGCCAGTGCCGGCGCCCAGATCAACCACGGTTTTGTCCGCGTGCAAACCAAGAGTGCCCGTCAGCCAATCGGCCACTTGCGGCGGATAGTCCGGACGACCGCGAACGTAGATCTCGGCGCCGGTTTTATAGCCGGCAGCCGCCGAGTGATGGGCCTGATCTTTCATGGCAGTGCTCCAGATCGACAACGAATGCTGTCGAGCATAGCGCCTCGATTTGAGCTTTCCTTGCACAGACCGCCAGAAAGAAATGAATAATTGTTCACCCTGTGGTGTTCATCTCTCACCGACCAGGAGAATTGCCCATGACTATCCGTTTTGCTGTTTTCACCGCCCCGCTGTTGCTCGCCGTCGCGTTCTCCAGCTCGCTTGCGTTGGCTAACGGCGACGACGAAGAAGAGCCTGCCAAACCCAATTGCCCCAAAGGCCAGGTCTGGGACAGCAAGCAGCAGAAATGCCTCAAGCAAACCAGCAGCCTGGTACCGGACGCCGATCGCACCGATTATGCCTATCGCCTGGCCAAGGACGGTCGTTATAAGGAAGCGCTGGCCCTGCTCGACACCCTCAAACAGCCAAACACCGCCAAGGCCTTGAACTATCGCGGCTACGCCACGCGTAAACTGGGGCGCACCGACGAAGGCATCGGTTATTACCTGCAATCCGTCAAACTTGACCCACACTACGCGCAAGTTCGCGAATACCTCGGCGAAGCGTATGTGATCAAAGGTCGGCGGGACCTCGCTCAGGAGCAGTTGCAGCAGATCAAAACCATCTGCGGCAGCACCACCTGCGAGGAATACCAGGACCTGGCCGAAGCCATCAACGATTCAACGAAAACCTGACACACCGAGCAGACGGAGGTCGCCATCGCCAGCGATCAGGCAATACGGGCAGAACTGGGCCAGCACCTGGCGCGTTTATGGCGCTACGGCCTGCTGTTGTCCCGGCAACGGCATGTCGCCGAAGACCTGGTGCAGGCGACCTGCGTGCGGGCACTCGAGCGAGCCGGGCAGTTTGTCCCGGGCACCCGCATGGACCGCTGGTTGCTGAGTATTCTGCATTCGATCTGGCTCAACGAAGTTCGCTCCCGAAGAGTGCGTCATGGACAGGGGCTGGTGGATGCCGACAACGCTTTGTCGTTCGACGGTGAATACGCGGCGCAAACCCATGTCCTCGCGGCTCAGGTGATCAGGCGTGTGGATGCCCTGCCCGAAACCCAGCGGGAAACAGTGTTTCTCGCCTATGTCGAAGGTTTGTCCTACCGCGAAGTGGCCGACGTGCTGGACGTGCCCATCGGCACCGTCATGAGTCGCCTGGCCGCTGCACGCGCGAAACTGGCCGAGTACCCGCCATTGCACACCGTGCCGAACCCTTCCACTGGAGAACGTCGATGAATGATCACGCACGCCCGACGATACCCTCGGATGAGCAACTGGTGGCCTACCTCGACCACCAGCTCGACAGCGAACAGCGCACCCGCATCGACGCGGCCATCCTTGAAGACCCAACGCTCAACCTGCGCCTGCAATGGCTGGCCCGCAGCAGCCTGCCGTTCAAGGAGGCCTACGACGAGTTGGGTCGACAAGCGCCCGTGGACCGCTTGCAATCAATGCTCGACACCCTGCCTGCGCCTGAACGCCCGGCCATGAATCGGCGCTGGTTTCTCGCAGCGGCCGCCGGGTTGGTGGTGAGTGGCGTGGTGGCGGATCGGCTGTTCCTCGGTTGGCAGTTGAGCCAGAAAAAGGAAAACTGGCGCGGGCTGGTAGCCGAGTACATGTCGCTTTACGTACCGCAAACCCTGGACCACTTGCCCACTGACGAAGCCGCTCAGCGAGCACAACTGCGGACCATCGATGCGCGTCTGGGCCTGAATCTTGTGCCGGCGCAACTGGCCTTGCCACGCTCCGAGTTCAAGCGCGCGCAAATCCTCGAGTACGACGGCGTCGCCATTGCCCAAATCACCTACCTGGACCCGGCGCACGGCCCCATGGCGCTGTGCGTCACCCGCTCCAACAGCGGCAGCCGGCATTTCACCCGCGAGCGCCGGCATGGGATGAACATTGTCTATTGGGCTGACATGCAACATGCCTGGATGTTGATCGGGCATAACCCGGTGGCGGAACTGGAGGACATGGCGAAATTGTTGAGAGGCCGGCTTAGCGCGTGATCCGTTTTGTCACTATGCTGGGTGTCTCATTTCCAAGGAGGAACCTACCCATGCCGATTGCTTCACGCACAGCCTTGCTGGTCATCGACGTACAGAACGACTTCATCCCCGGCGGCCATCTACCGGTGCCGGAGGGCGACCGGATCGTCCCATTGATCAATCGCCTCGGCGCCCGATTCACCCAAGTCATCATCGCCCAGGACTGGCACCCGGCCGGACATGCGTCCTTCGCCTCCAGCCACCCGGACCGAAAGCCTTACGATGTAATTGAACTGCCGTACGGCGAACAGACGCTCTGGCCGGACCATTGCGTGCGGGCCACGCCCGGTGCCGAGTTGCACAAGGATCTGCACTTGCCCCACGCCCAATTGATCATCCGCAAGGGCTGCAACCCGGACATCGACAGTTACTCGGCGTTTCTGGAGGCGGACCGAACGACCACCACAGGCTTGGCCGGGTACTTGAAGGAGCGCGGTGTCGACACGGTCTATCTGGTTGGGCTGGCACTCGATTTCTGCGTGATGTTTTCCGCACTGGATGCGCGGGCGGCAGGGTTTAACGCGTTTGTGGTGATGGATGCGTGTCGGGCGATTGATCTGGAAGGCTCGCTGGCCGCGGCAATCGATCGGATGCAGGGAGCTGAGGTTGGGTTGATTCAATCAACCGAAGTGCCAGGCTAACCCCCTGTAGCAGCTGTCGAGCAGCGCGAGGCTGCGTTCGGCTCGGTCCGCGCTCGGGCGAAGCAGTCGTAAAGTCAGGCACCCCGTTCTTCCAGGAAAACCGCATCCGTCGGGTTGGCGAGGACTTCGGTCGAGCGCGACCCCGGCTCGAACGCAGCCTCGCGGGCTCGGCAGCTGCTACAAAAAATGCGTCAGGCTGAGGTGGGCAACCACAAACGGAACCGTGCCCCACCCAGCGGCGATGCTTCAACGGTGAGCGTGCCGCCCTGTGCTTCCAACGCCCGACGACTGATGGCCAACCCCAGACCGAAGCCTCCCGTGGCCCGATCCCGACTGCGATCCAGCCGATAGAACGGTTCGAAAATCCGCTCACGCTCCTCATCCGGAATACCGATCCCATCGTCGTCCACCCAGATTTCAGCCCCCTTGGCACACACCCGCACACCAATCTGAATGCGTTTTTCGCAGTAGCGCATCGCATTGCGCAGCAGGTTCTGAATAGCGCGGGCAGTCAGCCTTGGGTCGAGGGCGAAGCGTTCAAGTTGTCCGTGCAGGAGCACATCGATAACGATGTCCGGGGATTCCAGTTCTTCGTCGACGCTGCCAAGGATGCTGTCGATAAATTCATCCAGCGACACCTCGACCCGCTCCGGCAGCCGCGCCGGGTTTTGCAGGCGGCTGTAGGACAGCAGTTCCAGCACCAGCTCATCGAGTTCGCGAATGTGCGCGACCAGACCTTGCAGACGCTCGCGGCTCGCGGCTGGCAAATCGTCGGACAGTGCCAGCGCCAGGCCGAAATCCAGTCGTGTCAGGGGCGTGCGCAATTCGTGAGAGACGGCATTGAGCAGGTCGCGCTGCTGGTTAAGCAGGTTCTCGATGTCGCCGGCCATGGTGTCGAAGACATTGGCCAGGCTGCCGATGTTGGAGCTTTGGGAAATCTGTGTGCGCTCGCTCAGGTGGCCCTTGCCGAAACGTTCAGCCGTACCTTTGAGGCGTTCCAGGTCGCGCCAGTGCGGGCGCAGCCACAGCAACAGGCAGGCGAGCATGGTCGCGCCGATCAGCACGTTGATGCTCCAGTACAACAGGCTGACGTCCATCGGGTCCGGCGGCACGACCATCTTCACCACCGTCCGCTCGTTCAGCGGCGACACCGCCAGGGTGCGCCAGCCCCAGTCGCCAATGCGCACGACGTTCTCGCCACGCTGCAAACGCTTGCGCTCATCGGGGGTGAAATCAGCATCGTCGTTACCGGTGAGCACGATGTGCAGCGGCTGGAATTCCTTGTCCATCTCCGCGGCCAATGCCGACCACTGCTCCGGGGGCACGGCGTGAAACTGTTTGACGATGAGGGTTTGCAGCCCGCGCGAATAATCGAGGTTGTAGGTGACAAAGCGCTCCTGGAAGACCTTGATCACCACGTCAGGTACCAGATAGATCGCCGCGCTGTACGAAACGATGGTCACCAGGTACAGGCGAAACAGGATTCTGAACATCGACTCAGCATTCCCACTCGGAACGGCTGAACAGATAACCCTTGCCCCACACGGTCTTGATCTTGCGCGCCTCGCCAGCGTGGTCGTCGAACTTGCGCCGCAGCTTGGAAATCGCCACGTCCACCGAGCGGTCGGTGCCGTTGAACTCGATGCCGCGCAGGCGTTGCAGAATCTGGTCGCGACTGAGCACTTCGCCGGCATGCCGGGCCAGCACCACCAGCAGGTTGTATTCACCGCTGGACAGTTCGACCAATTGCTCGCGCCAGGTCACGGTGCGCTCGGACAGGTCGATGCACAGATTACCCATCAGAATGCGGTCGTTGGCCGTCTGCGGTTCGGTGAGGCTGCTGCGCCGCAGCAACGTCCGCACTCGGGCCAGCAACACGCGCGGTTCGCAGGGTTTGGTGACGTAGTCGTCGGCGCCCATTTCCAGGCCCAGCACCTGATCGTGACTGTCGTCGCGGGCGGTGAGCATCAGGATCGGCAACGTGGCCGAATCGGCGCGCAGCAAGCGGCATACTTGCAGGCCATCGAGCCCCGGCAGCATCAGGTCGAGGATCACCAGGTCCGGCGGATTGACCCGCGCACGTTCGCGCACATGGTCACCACGGCTGATCACGCTGACGCTATAGCCGTTGCGTTCCAGGTAACTGGCAATCAATTCGGAGAGCGCGGTGTCGTCTTCGACCAGGAGGATGTTGGGCATGGGGTGTTCCAGAAAGTGCTGTGGCGATGCTTAGGGCCTCTTCGCGAGCAAGCTCGCTCCCACAGGGGAATGCATTTCAAATGTGGGAGCGAGCTTGCTCGCGATAGCGGCATAACAGTCGCAGAAAAAATCAAGTCGCCAAGGATATACGCCCTCGCCCATGCCTGAGTAAAACCCTTACACAATTTCACACAGCGCCTACAAAGCTTCACCGCTACCCTCGTCGCCTCCCCGTAGGATGCGGGGGGTCATTATTGGGGTATTACATGTCAAAGAATCTGCTTGCCAGACTCAGCCTGATTGCACTGGCGGTGACGCTGAGCGCTTGTGACAAGGCCTCGACGGCCGAAGAACAGGCGCCTCTGGCCACGGTTCGCATCGAAACCATCCAAGCCAGCCCCCTGTCGATCACCAGTGAACTGAGCGGGCGGATTGCCGCGCCACGCATTGCCGAAGTCCGCGCCCGGGTTGCCGGGGTGGTGTTGCAACGGGCGTTCCGTGAAGGCAGTGATGTGAAAAAAGGCGAAGTGTTGTTCCGTATCGACCCGGCGCCGTTCAAGGCAGACCTGGACAGCGCTGAAGCGGCGCTGCGCAAGGCTGAAGCCAATGCGTTCCAGGCGCGCCTGCAAGAGCAGCGTTACGCGCAGTTGATCGAAGGCAATGCCATCAGCGGCCAGGATTATGACAACGCCCGGGCCAGTGCCCGGCAAACGGCTGCCGACGTCGCTGCGAACAAAGCCGCCGTGGAACGGGCGAAACTCAACCTGGGTTACGCCACGGTCACGGCGCCGATCTCCGGGCGCATCGGCCGCGCGTTGGTGACCGAAGGCGCACTGGTCGGGCAGAACGAAACCACACCGCTGGCATTGATTCAGCAACTGAACCCGATCCACGCCGACCTTACCCAATCGACCCGCGAACTCAACGACCTGCGCCGGGCGTTCCGTTCCGGCCAGTTGCAGCAGGTCGGTCAGGACCAGGCCAAAGCCACGCTGATCCAGGACGACGGCAGTCTCTATCCGTTGCCCGGCAAGTTGCTGTTCGCCGACATCACCGTCGACCCCGGCACCGGCCAGATCATTCTGCGCAGCGAATTCCCCAACCCGGACCTCGACTTGCTGCCGGGCAGCTTCGTGCGCGTGCGTCTGGAGCAAGCGGTCAATCACCAAGGCATCAGCGTGCCGCAACGGGCCATTCAGCGTGACAGTGCCGGCATCGCCCAAGTGCTGTTGCTCGACGCCGAACAGCGGGTCGGCCAGCAACCGGTCGAACTGGGCGCCGTGCAGAACGATCGCTGGATCGTCACCGGCGGCCTCAAGCCCGGTGATCGCATCGTCACCGAAGGCCTGCAGCACGCTCGTCCCGGCGAACAGGTGCAGATCGACGACACCCCTCTTCCACTTGCCCAGGCTTCTGGTCAGTAAGCAGGACGCTTCTTTATGCCGCAGTTCTTTATCGATCGCCCGGTGTTCGCCTGGGTGGTTGCCCTGTTCATCCTGTTGGCCGGCGCCCTGGCCATTCCACAGTTGCCGGTGGCGCAATACCCCAACGTAGCGCCGCCGAAAGTCGAAATCTACGCCGTGTACCCCGGTGCTTCGGCGCAAACCGTGGACGAAAGCGTGGTCAGCCTGATCGAGGAAGAACTCAACGGCGCTGACCATCTGCTGTATTTCGAATCCCAGAGCAACCTCGGCAGTGCCACCATCACTGCGACGTTCCAGCCGGGCACTGACCCGGAAATGGCTCAGGTCGATGTGCAAAACCGCCTGAAAGTGGTCGAGTCGCGTCTGCCTCAAGCGGTGACACAGCAGGGTTTGCAGGTGGAGAAAGTCTCCGCCGGCTTCCTGCTGCTGATCACCCTCACCTCCAGCGACGGCAAGCTCGACGACGTGGCGCTCAGCGATTACCTGGCGCGCAACGTGATGAACGAGATCAAGCGCCTGGACGGCGTCGGCAAGGCGCAGCTGTACGGTGCCGAACGGGCCATGCGGATCTGGATCGACCCGCAAAAGCTGATCGGTTTCAACCTGACCCCGGCCGACGTCAATGCCGCCATCGTCGCGCAGAACGCGCAAGTGTCGGCGGGCAGCATCGGCGACTTGCCGACCCGCACCACCCAGGAAATCACCGCGACCATTCTGGTCAAAGGCCAGTTGTCGACACCGGAAGAATTCGCCGACATCGTCCTGAAAGCCAATCCCGACGGCTCAACTGTGCGCATCAAAGACGTGGCGCGCGTCGAGATCGGCAGTCAGGAATACCAGTTCTCCACCCGCCTCAACGGCAAACCGTCGACCGCCGTCAGCGTGCAGTTGGCACCGGGCGCCAACGCCTTGAGTACCGCGACCCTGGTGCGGGCGAAGATGGACGAACTGGCGCGCTACTTCCCGGCTGGCGTGGAATACAAGATCCCGTATGACACCTCGCCCTTCGTCAAAGTCTCGATCACCAAGGTGGTTTACACCCTCGGCGAGGCGATGTTGCTGGTGTTTGCGGTGATGTTCCTGTTCCTGCAAAACATCCGCTACACGCTGATTCCGACCCTGGTGGTGCCGGTGGCGCTGATGGGCACCTTTGCGACCATGTTGGCCCTCGGCTTCTCGATCAACGTGCTGACCATGTTCGGCATGGTACTGGCGATCGGCATCCTGGTGGATGACGCGATTGTGGTGGTGGAAAACGTCGAGCGGATCATGGCCACCGAAGGCCTGTCGCCCAAAGAGGCAACGCGCAAGGCGATGAAGCAGATCACCGGGGCGATCATCGGTATCACGCTGGTGCTGGTCGCGGTGTTCATTCCGATGGCGTTCATGCAGGGGTCGGTCGGGGTGATTTACCGGCAATTCTCGCTGTCCATGGCGACTTCGATTCTGTTCTCGGCGTTCCTCGCCCTGACCTTGACCCCGGCGTTGTGCGCGACGCTGCTCAAGCCGATTGCCAAGGGCGAACATCACGAGAGGCGCGGGTTCTTCGGCTGGTTCAACCGACGTTTCGAGCAACTGACCGAGCGTTATCAGGGCTGGGTCGCCTATGCGCTGAAACGCACGGGACGTTACTTGCTGATCTACGGCGTGCTGCTGATCGGATTGGGCGTGTGCTTCAGTCGACTGCCCTCCTCGTTCCTGCCGGTGGAGGATCAGGGTTACACCATCACCGACATTCAACTGCCGCCGGGTGCGAGCAAGAACCGCACGGTGCAGGTGGTCGAGCAGATCGAAGCCCACAACGCTAACGAGCCGGGCGTTGGCGACAGCACGGTGATTCTCGGTTTCAGCTTCTCCGGTAGCGGGCAGAACGCCGCGTTGGCGTTTACCACGCTCAAAGACTGGTCTGATCGGGGCAGCGATGACTCGGCCAGTTCCATTGCCGATCGCGCCAACATCGCGTTGAGCCAGATCAAGGAAGCCGTAGCGTTTGCGGTACTGCCGCCGCCGGTTGACGGTCTTGGCACCTCCAGCGGTTTCGAGTTCCGCCTGCAGGACCGTGGCGGTCTTGGCCATGCCACGCTGATGCAGGCACGCAGTGAATTGCTCGCTGCCGCCGAAAAAAGCCCGATCCTGATGAACGTGCGCGAAAGCGCGCTGGCCGAAGCGCCGCAGGTGCAACTGGTAGTCGACCGCAAACAGGCGAACGCGTTGGGCGTTTCCTTTGCCGACATTGGCAATGTGCTGTCCACCGCCGTCGGTTCGGCCTACATCAACGACTTCCCCAATCAGGGGCGGATGCAGCGGGTGGTGGTTCAGGCCGAAGGCGATCAGCGCAGTCAGGTCGCCGATCTGCTGAAGATTCACGTGCGCAACAGCGTCGGGAAAATGGTGCCGTTGTCGGCCTTCGTCCAGGCCAAGTGGACCCAGGGGCCGGCGCAATTGACTCGCTACAACGGCTACCCGGCGATCAGCATTTCCGGCGAACCGTCGCCCGGTCACAGCACCGGCGAAGCCATGGCCGAAATCGAACGGCTGGTGGCGCAAGGGCCGGCGGGATTGGGCCAGGAATGGACCGGGTTGTCGTTGCAAGAACGCTTGTCCGGCAGTCAGGCTCCGATCCTGCTCGGGCTGTCGCTATTGATCGTGTTTCTGTGTCTGGCCGCGTTGTATGAGAGCTGGTCGATTCCGACCTCGGTGCTGCTGGTGGTGCCGCTTGGCGTGCTCGGCGCGGTACTGGCCGTGACTTTTCGCGGGATGCCCAACGACGTGTTCTTCAAGGTTGGATTGATCACCATCATCGGGCTGTCGGCGAAGAACGCGATCCTGATCATCGAATTCGCCAAGAGCCTGTACGACGAAGGCCATGACCTGATCGACGCCACCCTGCAAGCCGCGCGCCTGCGACTGCGGCCGATCGTGATGACGTCGATGGCGTTCATCCTCGGCGTGGTGCCGCTGGCGATTGCCACCGGGGCCAGTTCGGCCAGTCAGCAGGCCATCGGTACGGGGGTGATTGGCGGGATGATCACGGCGACGCTGGCGGTGGTGTTTGTGCCGGTGTTTTTTGTGGTGGTGATGAAATTGGTCCGCAAGCGGCATAACGACCTCTAACCCACACCACCTACCCTGTGGGAGCGAGCTTGCTCGCGATGAGGCCATAACAGTCGATACCCATGTTGGCTGTTATGCCGCTATCGCGAGCAAGCTCGCTCCCACAGGGATCCTCATTGGTTTCACCAGTGGTCACAACGAACTGCGCTGGGCTAAGG
>NZ_JBBWCB010000095.1:0-21917 GCF_039888995.1 Pseudomonas rossensis
CCTAAAAACCGTCCGCTTCCCTCCCCTCCAGCACTTCCCCGCCCTATGTCGATATGTGATTTGGAACTTTCCTCAAGCCCTGCAGAGCGCCCTAACGCTCATAAATCAAGGGCTTTCGGAGTGAACAATGTGCTGGATTTTGCGGAGCGCATAAGTTTTTTTTGGCATAAGCATTATGAAAAATTCTTCTATGTTTTTCCCCAGAATGTTCTTAGCTCTGTTGTTACAAGCATGAAACGGTTTTCACTATAAATGCCGTCAAATATTTGGCGACTAATAAGCACCATTAGGAATCAGGGAGAGGCACCCATGCGCGTATTAACCCCCCTCTGCAGCGCAATTCTACTGGCCATGGCCTGCACTTCTCAGGCTCAAGCCATGTCATTGACGGAGGCAATCCAGAGCACCATCGCAACCCACCCGGAGCTGGCGTCGCGTGTAGACAGCCGCCTCTCGGCCGATGAGCAAGTGAAAGTCGCCAAGGGAGGATTTTATCCATCGGTTGATCTGAATGCCGCCTACGGGCGCGGGTACAGCGATAACACCAGCACCCGGGCATTCGGTAATCACCACACCGAAATCCTGACCTACACCCAATCGGAATTGCGTCTGCGGCAGATGCTCTTCGATGGTTTCAACACCTCCAACGAAGTCCAGCGCACCAAAGGCGTGGTCAATTCCCGGGCCTATTACGCTCAGGGCACCGCTCAGGATCTGGCCCTGCGCACCATCGAGGTCTACCTCGAAGTGCTCAAGCGCCGCGAACTGGTGACCTTGGCCACGAACAATCTGCAAGCTCACATGCGGGTCAACGATCAGATCGGTCTGCGCACCCAGCGTGGTATCGGCAGCACCGCCGACTCCGACCAGTCCGTCGCTCGCCGGGCACTGGCACAAAACAACCTCGATACCGCTGAAGTCGATCTGGCGGATGCCGAGTCGAACTTCTACGCCGTCGTGGGGCGCCTGCCCGATGAACTCGAAGCCCCGCCCTCGACCCGCGGCGAACTGCCCGCCACCCTGCAGGAAGCCCAGCAAAGCATGCTGGAAAACAACCCGTACCTGAAATCCGCCCAGGCCGATGTGCAATCGGCCGAGAGCCAGTACGAAGTTGCCAAGTCGCCGTTCTACCCTCGCTTCGACGCCGAAGCCGCCGTGGGTGCGAACAACAACGTGCAGGGCGATGAAGGCCACGACAACGAATGGCGAGTCGGCGTGGTGATGAACTACAACCTGTTCCGCGGTGGCAGTGACAAGGCTCGCCTGGCCTCCAATGCGCACCAGATCAACCAGGCGATGGACATCCGCAACAATGCCCTGCGCCAACTCAACGAGAACATTCACCTGGCCTGGAACGCCATGGTCAATGCCAAGAAACAAACCCCGACCGCCCTCGAATACGCGGATACCAGCCGACGCGTGCGCGTGGCGTATCAGGACCAGTTCGGTCTGGGCCAACGCACCCTGCTCGACCTGCTGGACAGTGAAAACGAGCTCTACAACGCCAACCGCCGCTACACCGAAGTGCGCTACACCGAGGAGTTCTCGATGTACCGCGTGCTGGCGAACATGGGGCAGTTGCTGAGCAAACAACGGGTGGTGTTGCCCGCCGATGCGATCGCCTCCACGGAAGTAAAAAACGAAGCCCGTTTGCCCGAACTGAAGTAACCCCTGTAGGAGCTGCCGCAGGCTGCGATCTTTTGATCTAGATCCTGAAAAAACAAGATCAAAAGATCGCAGCCTGCGGCAGCTCCTACAGGGAGATGTGTAGATACCTATGCCAACGGGAGCGATCAATGTGACCAGCATGGAACCCGGCAACATCAGTGTCGATCCGCGCCTGAGCTTCGATGACCCACTTCTGGACGGTCTGCTGATCCTCTGCAAACTCCATGGCGCGACTGTCAGTCGCGCCAGCCTGAGTGCCGGGCTCCCCCTGAACAAACAACGTTTGAGCCTGGACCTGCTACCTCGCGCAGCGGCCCGGGCCAGTTTGCAGGCGCGATTGCTGCGCCGTGAACTGGCGGACATTTCCGCCCTCAACCTGCCAGTGATGCTGATCCTCAACAACGGCCGTACGGCCGTTCTACGACGCTTCGGCGATGACGGGCAGTTGCTGATTTTGCCGAGCGAAGCCGACGGCGGTGAACAATGGGTCAGCACGGACGAGCTGGCCGAGAATTACAGCGGCCAAGCCTTGTTCGCGCGGCCGCGGCATGAACTCGAAGACTTGCGCTCGCCGCTGGTGCCGCGGGTTGAAGCGTGGTTTCGCGACACTTTGAAGCTGTCGAAGTGGCTGTACAGCGATGCGATTCTGGCGAGTTTTCTGATCAACCTGCTGGGGCTGATGGTGCCGCTGTTCGTGATGCAGACCTACGACCGGGTGGTGCCGAACCAGGCCACGTCGACGTTGTGGGTGCTGTCCATCGGCTTGCTGATCGGCACCGGTTTCGAACTGGCGCTGCGGGTGGTTCGCGCGCACTTGCTGGACTCCGCCGGGAAGAAAACCGATGTGATCCTTTCGGCCACGTTGTTCGAACGCATTACCGGCATGGCGATGAAAGCACGGCCGGCGACCATTGGTGGTTTTGCCCAAAGCATTCACGACTTCCAGAGCCTGCGGGAATTCCTCACCGCCGTGACCCTCACCAGCCTGATCGACCTGCCCTTTGCCGTGCTGATGCTGGTGGTGATCGGCCTGCTCGGCGGCTGGCTGGTGGTGATTCCGTTACTGGCGTTTCCGATCACGATCATCTTCGCAATGGTGATCCAGGTGCGCCTGCGCGACACCGTGCAAAAAAGCCTGACCCTGGGCGCCGAACGCCAGGCGCTGCTGATCGAAACCCTCGGCGGTCTGGAAACCCTCAAGGCCTGCAGCGCCGAAAGCGAACGCCAGCACAAATGGGAAAGCACCCACGGCGCCCTCACTCGCCTCGACAGCCATGCGCGCAACCTCTCGGCACTGGCCACCAACGGCACGCTGTTCATCCAGCAATTCTCCGGCATGGCGACCATCGTCGCCGGCGTCTACAGCATCATTGCCGGCAACCTCAGCGTCGGTGCGCTGGTAGCGACCTACATGCTCGGCAGCCGGGTGCTCGCGCCGCTGGGGCAAATTGCCGGTTTGATCACCCGCTACCAGCAAGCGCAACTGACCATGAAAAGCACCGATGCGCTGATGTCCTTGCCGCAGGAACGCGACGCCAAACAACGGCCGCTGGAACGCACGCAACTGCAAGGCGCGCTGGACGTCAGCAGTGTGACGTTCCACTACAACGGCCAGAACGCTCCGGCCTTGGCCAACATCAGCTTCAGCGTGAAACCCGGCGAGCGGATCGGCATCATCGGCCGCAGCGGCTCGGGTAAAAGTACGTTGGCGCGGCTGGTGATGGGTTTCTATGCACCGGAAGAAGGCCAGCTGCTGCTCGATGGCCTGGACTTGCGGCAACTGGACGTCGCCGACCTGCGCCAGCAAATCGGTTATGTCGCCCATGACCTGCCGCTGTTGGCCGGCAGCCTGCGCGACAACCTGACCCTCGGCGCACGCTACATCAGCGATTCACGGATGCTAGAAGTCGCCGAACTGACCGGCGTCACCGAGCTGGCGCGTCAGCATCCCCAAGGCTTCGACCGGCCAGTGGGTGAACGCGGACAACTCCTGTCCGGCGGTCAACGTCAGGCGGTGTTGCTGGCCCGCGCGTTGTTGTTGGATCCGCCGATCATGTTGCTCGACGAACCCACCAGCGCCATGGACAACAGCAGCGAAGACGTTCTGCGGCAAAAACTCCACCGCTGGGTCCAGGGCAAAACCCTGCTGCTGGTGACCCACCGCACCTCGATGCTCAGCCTGGTGGATCGGCTGGTGGTGCTGGACAACGGGCGGATCGTCGCCGACGGTCCGAAAGAAGTGGTCATCGATGCACTGCGCAAGGGCCGTGTCGGCTCTGCGGCTGTCTAGGAGCTAGCCATGGCCCGTTCATCATCCGACACCCCGCTCTCCAATTCGAAGCCGCGCGGCTACTTCGGCAGTTTCAGCAAAAGCGCCGAAAGCGAATTCATGCCGGAAACCGCGGGCGCCTCGTTGCAGGATTCCCCACGCTGGTCGCGGATCACTGTGTGGCTGGCGGCTGCGCTGATTATCACCGCGGTGGTCTGGGCCAAGTTTGCGGTGCTGCAGGAAGTGACCATGGGCGAAGGCAAGGCGATTCCGTCGAGCAAAGTCCAAGTGATCCAGAACCTGGAAGGCGGCATCGTCACTGAGATTTTCGTGCGCGAAGGGCAAATGGTGAACAAGGGCGACACCCTGCTGCGCCTCGATGACACTCGATTCCTGTCGAACAAGGGCGAAAGCGAGGCGGATCGTTATGCGCTGACCGCGCAGGTCGAACGACTGTCGGCCGAAGCGGAAGGCCGGCCGTTCAAGTTGTCCCCGGAAGTGATCGCCAAGGCGCCGCAAGTGGCCGAAGACGAGCGCTCGCTGCACGAACAACGGCAACGTCGACTGGCCAGCGAACAGCGCACCTTGAGTGAGCAGCTTCGGCAAAAAACCCAGGAACTGGCAGAGTTCCGCTCCAAACAGGGCCAATACAGTTCAAGCCTGGCGCTGCTGCAGCAAGAAATGAACATGTCCGCCCCGCTGGTGGGCTCCGGGGCGGTTTCGCCGGTGGAAATTTTGCGCCTCAAACGCAGCGCGGTGGAGATTCGCGGTTCATTGAACGCCACGACCCTGGCGATTCCTCGTGCGGAATCGGCGATCAACGAGATCAAAAGCAAGATTGATGAGTCCGAACAATCCTTCCGCTCCGACGCGGCGAAAGAGCTGAATGAAAAACGCACCGACCTGTCGAAAATTACGGCATCGAGCATTGCTATCGATGACCGCGTAACCCGCACCACGGTGGTGTCGCCGGTTCACGGGATTATCAAAGTACTTAAGGTCAACACCATCGGCGGCGTGGTCCAGCCGGGCAGCGACATGGTGGAAATCGTGCCCATTGAAGACAACTTGCTGATCGAAGCCAAGGTCCGCCCGCAGGACGTGGCGTTTCTGCATCCGGGGCAGAAAGCGATGGTCAAGTTCAGTGCTTACGACTACACGATTTATGGGGGGCTGAGTGCGAAGCTGGAGTTGATTGGCGCGGACACGATTACGGATGACAAGGGCAACAGCTTCTACCTGATTCAGGTGCGGACTGATAAGAATCACTTGGGCGGGGATGTGAAACCGTTGCTGATCATTCCGGGGATGGTGGCGACGGTGGACATCATTACCGGGGAGAAAAGCGTGCTGGATTACTTGCTCAAACCGGTGCTTAAAGCCCGGACCGAGGCGATGCGCGAACGTTAGTCTCTGGCCCGGATTTTCTGTGATTGGACTACCTATATCGCGAGCAAGCTAGCTCCCACAGTGGATCGCATTTCTTCTGGAAGAACTCGGTCAACTGTGGGAGCGAGCTTGCTCGCGATGAGGCCCGCACAGGCAATGATCATTTCTGCCCATGATTGCGCCGAAAGGTCTCCTCCCCCATCGCCGCAATCTGCCCCTCGATCAACGCTTCAAACGGTCGTAGCAACGGCTCGAAAGTGGTCGGTGATTCAAGTGTTTGCAACGCCTGAACAATCGCCTCCACCGTCGACAACGCGCCCGGCCCCGGTGCCTTGCGCAATCGATATCTCGACACCCCGCCCTGCGCCAACGTCACCCTCGGCAGCGCCGCCAGCAGCGGGTTGAGGTGCAGCATCTTGCGCGCCTTGCGCCAGGTGCCGTCCGGGACGACCAGCAATAGCGGCTGATCATTTGCCGTGTAAGCCTGCAACGGCTGCGCATCATCGGCGGGAAACAGCAGCCGCGCCTGATAACCCGGCTGATTCAACAATGCCGGCAAATCCTCGAACACCTCGCCAACCATCAGCTCGGCATTCTTCAACCCCAACGCCGCCAACCGTGCGGTGTTCAGCGCATGGTTGACTTCGCTGGGATGCTGCAACAACAGCACTCGGGTGCGGCTGTCGAGGCTCGGAATCAGCGGGCACAGGCAATGGGTTTGCGGACGCAGGCAGCGCGGACATTGGATTCTGGACATAGTTTTCAAGCCTGATTCAGTTGCGCTTTGAGCAGGTCGCGAAAGGTCTGGATCAGCGGCTCGCGGCTGCGGCCACGACGCACGATCATCGAGAACGGCGCCTGATAGCCGAAAGTCGCCGGCAGTAGCACTCGCAAATCGCCCTTATCCGCCCAAGCCTGCGCGTAGTGCTCCGGCAGGTAACCGATGTAGGCGCCCGACAGCACTAGAATCAGCTGCGCCTCCATACTTTCCACTGTCGCCGCGCTGTGCTTGAAACCGTGACGCGCCAGTTCCGCCTGGCTCCAGTAACCACGGCCGACCATGCGCTGCTGGGTGATCACTTGTTCAGGGATGCGCCGCTCGGTGAACAGCGGATGACGGCTGCTGCAATACAACCAGTGTTGCTCGCGGTAGAGCGGCATGTAGACCAGACCGCTCATGCGCGTGGAGAACGCGCCGATGGCCAGGTCGAGACGGTTATCCTGCACGCCGAGTTGCAGTTCGTAAGGGCTCATGACCGACAAATGCAAATGCACGGCCGGGTGTTCCTGACTGTAAGCGCCAATGGCTTCGGCGAACGGCAAGGCCTTGTCGCTGACGGTGGAGTCGATGACGCCGAGGTTCAAGGTGCCGCGCAGTTCGCCCTTGAGCGCCGCGGCGTATTGTTCGAAGCCTTCGAGTTCGCCGAGCAGACGCAGGGTTTCCTGGTGGAACAGTTCGCCTTTGCTGGTCAGGCTGAAACCACCCCGGCCGCGATGGCAGAGGACCAGGCCGAGGGCTGCTTCGAGCTGGCTCATGTAAGTGCTGATGGCCGAGGTCGAGAGGTTGAGCTCTTGCTGGGCGTTGGCAAACCCCTGATGGCGAACCACGCTGACGAAGATGCGCAAAAGTTTCAGGTCGGGTAAAGCGTTGGCCATGGGGCTCTCCAATTGCAACGAAACGCGCATTACTTTTGAGAAACACAGACCACTGTGGGAGCGAGCTTGCTCGCGATGAGGGGCTGACAGTCAACCTCGATGTTGACTGGCCCACCGCTATCGCGAGCAAGCTCGCTCCCACAGGGGTTGCATGTGTTCTCACCTTGAATGACAGGCACCAAGGATCTGCGCGTGGCTTCAAGTCTATCGCCGCCCGAGCCATTAGTTTAGAAAAATCTGAACTAAGTATTTGCCCGTAGCGATTCTTCCCGGCCACTACATTTCGCAGAATCGCCCCACAGCGGTGCCCGTGTCCCCCCGACCGGTCAACCGACATAAATAAAACAACGACGATGAGGCCCTACCCGTGGACAAGATTCTTCACCAACCACTGGGCGGCAATGAAATGCCGCGCTTCGGCGGCATCGCCACCATGATGCGACTCCCCCATTTGCCAACCGCTGCCGGTCTGGATGCTGCCTTCGTTGGCGTCCCTCTGGACATCGGTACTTCCCTGCGCCCCGGCACCCGTTTCGGGCCTCGCGAAATCCGCGCTGAATCGGTGATGATCCGCCCGTACAACATGGCTACCGGCGCTGCACCGTTCGACTCGCTGTCGGTTGCCGACATCGGTGACGTGGCGATCAACACGTTCAACCTGCTGGACGCCGTACGGATCATCGAAGAGTCCTACCACAAAATCCTCGAACACAATGTGATCCCCCTGACCCTAGGCGGCGACCACACCATCACCCTGCCAATCCTGCGTGCGATCCATAAGAAGCACGGCAAGGTCGGCCTGGTGCACATCGACGCTCACGCCGATGTGAACGATCACATGTTCGGCGAGAAAATCGCTCACGGCACCACCTTCCGTCGCGCTGTCGAAGAAGGCCTTCTGGATCCGGACCGCGTGGTGCAAATCGGCCTGCGCGCTCAGGGCTACACCGCTGACGACTTCAACTGGAGCCGCAACCAGGGCTTCCGTGTGGTCCAGGCCGAAGAGTGCTGGCACAAATCCCTGGCACCGCTGATGGCCGAAGTTCGCGAGAAAGTCGGCGGCGGTCCGGTGTACCTGAGTTTCGACATCGACGGCATCGACCCAGCCTGGGCGCCAGGTACCGGCACCCCGGAAATCGGTGGTCTGACGACCATTCAGGCGATTGAAATCGTTCGCGGCTGCCAGGGCCTCGACCTGGTCGGCTGCGATCTGGTAGAAGTCTCGCCCGCTTACGACACCACCGGCAACACCTCGCTGCTGGCCGCCAACCTGCTGTACGAAATGCTCTGCGTACTGCCTGGCGTGGTCCACCGCTGAGGATCGGTCATGAACGAACGTGATCAGGTACTCAAGGCCGCTGCCGATCTGGTAACAGCCTTTGCCCGTAATGATCGCGAAGCCTACTTCGGTGCGTTCAGCGCCGACGCGAGCTTCGTGTTCTACACCCTCGAGCAGCCCCTGCTGTCGCGCGATGCCTATCAGGCGTTGTGGGACACCTGGCGAGCCGAGGATGGCTTCGAGGTGCTCTCGTGCACCTCAAGCAACGCCTTCGTCAGCCTGCAGGGTGACGTGGCGATTTTCATCCATGACGTGGCCACCGAGCTGCGCATGCAAGGGGAGCAACACTTCAGCCAGGAGCGCGAGACGATTGTGTTTCGCCGACAACAACAAGGCCTATGGCTGGCCTGCCACGAACATTTGTCCGCGATGCCGGAAGGGCTGCCAACCCCTTAGCCAAACAGGTGACGCTCACACACGATGAGCGCGCCTTTATGATCGGAGCAGATCATGAATAACAACAACAAAGAAAAAAGCCTTAGCAGCATTGAAACAAACGGGGTCGAACAGATCCCGGATCATGAGCGCGACGCCAAACCCAGCGACCTGTTTCGCTTGATCTTCGGCGGCGCCAATACCTTCGCCACAGCAGTGCTCGGCAGTTTTCCCGTGCTGTTCGGCCTGTCGTTCCAGGCCGGGGTCTGGGCGATTGTGCTGGGCGTGTTGCTCGGTGCGCTGATCCTTGCGCCGATGGGTCTGTTCGGCCCGCTCAACGGCACCAACAACGCCGTTTCCTCTGGTGCGCACTTCGGCGTGCACGGGCGGATCGTCGGCTCCTTCCTGTCGCTTCTGACCGCTATCGCATTCTTCTCGCTCTCCGTCTGGAGCTCGGGTGATGCATTGGTGGGTGGTGCCAAACGCCTGATCGGCCTTCCGGAAACCGACCTGACGCTGGGCCTGGCCTATGGGTTGTTCGCGATCCTGGTGCTGACGGTGTGCATCTACGGCTTTCGCTTCATGCTGTGGGTCAATCGCATCGCGGTGTGGGCCGCCAGCCTGCTGTTCCTGCTCGGCATCTTCGCCTTCGCCCCGACCTTCGACAGCCAGTTCGCCGGCACCGTAGCCATGGGTCAGGCCGGTTTCTGGGCAGCGTTCATCGGCGCCGCGCTGGTGGCCATGAGCAACCCGATTTCCTTCGGCGCGTTCCTCGGTGACTGGTCGCGCTACATCCCGCGCGAAACCCCGAAAGGCCGAATCATGCTGGCGGTGATCGCAGCACAAATCGCAACCTTGATTCCCTTCCTCTTCGGCCTCGCCACCGCCACCATCGTAGCGATCAAGGCGCCGGACTACATCGCCGCCAACAACTACGTCGGCGGCCTGCTGGCCGTCTCGCCGAGCTGGTTCTTCCTGCCGGTGTGCCTGATTGCGGTGATCGGCGGCATGTCCACCGGCACCACCTCGCTCTATGGCACTGGGCTGGACATGTCCAGCGTGTTCCCACGGGTACTGTCGCGGGTCAAGGCCACGCTGCTGATCGGAGTGATGTCGATTGCCTTCATCTTCATCGGCCGCTTTGCAGCGAATCTGGTGCAGAGCGTGTCGACCTTCGCCGTGCTGATCATCACCTGCACCACACCGTGGATGGTGATCATGATCATCGGCCTGCTGGTGCGTCGCGGCTTCTACTGCCCGGATGACCTGCAAGTGTTCACCCGCGGCGAGAAAGGTGGCCGCTATTGGTTCACGCATGGCTGGAACTGGCGTGGGCTGGGGGCCTGGATCCCGAGCGCTGCGGTGGGCTTGTGCTTTGTGAACCTGTCTGGGCAGTTCGTTGGTCCGCTCGGTGAATTGGCCGGCGGCATCGACATCAGCTTGCCGGTCACCCTTGGCCTGGCGTCGCTGGTGTACCTGGCGCTGTTGAGCCTGTTCCCGGAATCGGCCGCGGTGTTCGGTCCAAACGATCCACGCAGCAAGGGCACGGATTCGCTCGCTAAACCGGCAGTGCGACAAGTCGCCTGATTGAACGCATTACCTGTGGTCAACGCATTTCCTGTGGGAGCGGGCTTGCCCGCGATGAACGATGACGCGGTCTGCCTGACAGACCGCGGCGCCCCCATCGCGGGCAAGCCACGCTCCCATAGAGATTAATGCTCCCCCCAGGGATTGATTTTCGCCTCACCATAAAAAAGACAATCGGAGACACGCCAACATGGCATTGGATTTATTCGTCGTACTCATCTACGCCGCCGCGATGCTGATACTCGGCTACTACGGCATGCGCAAGGCCAAGACCAACGAAGACTTTTTGGTCGCCGGTCGTAACCTCGGCCCGAGCCTGTATATGGGCACCATGGCCGCCACCGTTCTGGGCGGTGCGTCCACCGTCGGCACCGTGCGCCTGGGCTACGTCCATGGCATCTCAGGTTTCTGGCTGTGCGCCGCACTGGGTTGCGGGATCGTGGCGCTGAACCTGTTCCTCGCCAAACCGCTGCTGAAGCTGAAAATCTACACCGTCACCCAGGTCCTGGAAAAACGCTACAACCCGATGGCCCGCTCCGCGAGCGCGGTGATCATGCTGGCGTATGCGCTGATGATCGGCGTGGTCTCGATCCTGGCCATTGGCACGGTGCTGCAAGTGCTGTTCGACCTGCCGTTCTGGCTGTCGGTATTGGTCGGCGGTGGCGTGGTGGTGATTTATTCGGCGATCGGCGGCATGTGGTCCCTGACCCTGACCGACATCGTCCAGTTCGTCATCAAGACCGTGGGCCTGATGTTCATCCTGTTGCCAATCTGCCTGTACCGCGTCGGTGGTTGGGATGAGTTGGTGTTGAAACTGCCGGCAACCGCCTTCAGCTTCACCACGATTGGCTGGGACACCATCATCACCTACTTCATGATCTACTTCTTCGGGATCCTGATCGGCCAAGACATCTGGCAGCGTGTGTTCACCGTCAAGAGCGCCAAAGTGGCTCAGGTCGCCGGTACATTCGCAGGCTTCTACTGCATCCTTTACGGACTGGCCTGCGCCCTGATCGGCATGGCCGCTCATGTGCTGATCCCGGACCTGGACAACGTCAACAACGCCTTCGCCGCCATCGTCAAACTGTCCCTGCCGGACGGTATCCGTGGCCTGGTGATTGCGGCTGCCCTGGCGGCCATGATGTCCACCGCCAGCGCCGGCCTGCTCGCCGCCGCCACCACCCTGACCGAAGACCTGCTGCCGAAACTGCGTGGCGGTAAACAATCGAGCCTGGGTATCAACCGCCTGTTCACCCTGCTGACCGGCATCGTGGTACTCGGCATCGCGCTGGTGGTCAACGACGTGATCAGCGCGCTGACCCTGGCGTACAACCTGTTGGTGGGTGGCATGCTGATCCCGCTGGTCGGTGCGATCTTCTGGAAACGCGCAACCACCGCCGGCGCTATCGCCAGCATGGGCCTGGGCTTTGCCACCGCGCTGGTGTTCATGATCAAGGACGGTATGGACGCCAACACCCCGATCTACTACAGCCTCGGCGTAGGTCTGGTGAGTTTCGTGGTGGTCAGCTTGCTGTCCCGTCGCCCTGCAGTGGTGGCCAGCGCCGCCTAAGCTGAACATAACGACTTGATGCTTTCTTCGACGGGTGTGGCGTCGGTTGCCACACCCGTTTTTTTTCGTCTGGAGAAAATCGTTTATGAAGATCGTCAGCCGTGATCAGTGGTTCGAGGTGAAACAGCTCAGTGACGGTATCCGATTGATTCACGAGCCTTACATCCGCCCCTTCTATCGCTGCAATCTCTGGCACATTCAGGGTCGCGACAAGGACTTGCTGCTCGACAGCGGTTCCGGGCTGGTCAGCCTGCGCGAGCAACTGCCGTGGATCACCGAACGGCCGCTGGTAGCCGTGGCCAGTCATTGCCATTTCGACCACATCGCCGGCCATCACGAATTCCCGGAACGGCTGGTGCATCCGGCTGAAGCGCAGATCCTCGCGTCACCGGACGGCGAGAACACACTGAGCACGGCGTTTGTCGGCGACGAGATGTTCGAGGCGCACCCGGGTTGCCCGTTGTGCTACGCCGAGTATCGGGTCAAAGCTGCTCCAGCCACCGGCCTCATTGAAGAAGGCGACGTACTGGATCTGGGCAACCGCACGCTGCAAGTGCTGCATACGCCGGGGCATTCACCGGGCGGCATCAGCCTTTACGAAGCGGCGACCGAAACCCTGTTCAGCGGCGACATCATCTATGACGGGCCACTGATCGAAGACGCCTACCACTCCAACCTCGACGACTACGCCCGCAGCCTGCAGCGTTTGCGCGAGTTGCCGATCCGCACGGTGCATGGCGGGCATTTCGGGAGTTTTTCCGGGGAACATTTGCGCACAATGATTGACGAGTGGCAGCGCTTGCACGCCTGAAGCCTGCTGTACTCAGCCCCAGGGACAACAACAATAACGCCCTCGAAGAACCCCCATGAAAAGAGCTGCCGTTCGTGCTGCCGTGCATCGTTTCATCCGCCGCCTGCTGGAGGGTCAGGATGACTTCGACGACAACGCGAGCCTCGCGCAATTGGGATTGGATAAAGAAGATATCGAAGAGCTGATCTTCCATCTGGAAGATGAGCTGGGTTTAACAGCGTTTACGGCGGAGGAAGATCAGATGCTCAAGACCGCCAGGACGGCGAATGACTTGAGCCGGTTTTTGATCGAGATTGGGCGGCATTGACCTGTAGACCGCCAAGATCGTCCGAACGCGGTACAGGTACACGGGCAATCGCAGCATTGGCGCTACTCCCTGTAGGAGCTGCCGAAGGCTGCGATCTTTTAGGCCTTGACGCGTTACCGGCGGCGCTGCTGGCGTCGGCGTTGTTCGTCGTCAGTGCGAATAGGCACAGGTTGCAGAGGCGGTTCGATCAAACCGAGTGCAACACCCAGGTCGTGCAGCCAGTTTTGGATTTTCTCTTTCATGGTGCCCCCTTCAGGGTAGTGCCGAGTGGCCAAAATTCTGTAGCCACTTCGCACTGATAATAGTCCGAAGTCCTACGTAATGCTCGCCCAAAGTCGCAATGATCTGTTACTGAATTGATCAAAATACCTGACCGATAGTTCAAGCCATCGCCCGAGCCTGACTCGGCGCCGACGGATAGACCAATTGTTGCTGCTCAAGCCACGCGTTCAAATTCGCCCCGACCATGCCTTTGCGCCACATCAGCCACGTGGTGGCACTGGCAAATGGCTCGGCCAACGGATGTACCGCCACGCTTTCGCGACCCGGCAGGCTGGCGAGCATCGACTCCGACATCAGCGCCACGCCAGAGCCGGCGATCACGCAGGCAAGCATCCCCGGATAAGACTCGATTTCCATCGCCCGGCCCATGGCCGCGTGGTAATGGGAGAACCAGGCTTCCAGCCGCATGCGGTAGGAACAACCTTGCCGAAACGTAAACACTGACCGCCCTTCCACATCCAGTGCGCTGAGGATCGGCGGGTGATCGGCCTCGCTGATCAGCACCAGCCGTTCGTCGCACAACGGCACGCCGTCCAGACCGGCCAGCTCCAGCGGACCGTCCACCAACGCCGCATCGAGACGCCCGGTGAGCAAACCTTCAAGCAATTCGCCGCTTGGCCCGGACTGCACTTGCAGGTTCACCGCCGGGTAAGTGCGGTGATAACGCGCCAGCAACCCCGGCAGATGAATCGCCGCTGTGCTGTACATCGTGCCGAGCACGAAGTCTCCGGCCGGTTGCCCGCCCTGCACCGCCGCTTGAGCTTCGTCGCGCAGATTGAACAGCTTGGCGGTGTAGTCCAGCAAGACTTTTCCTGCAGGCGACAACTGCAAACGCTGACGTTCACGCACGAACAGTTCTACGCCGAGTTGCTCTTCCAGCTGTTTAAGCCGGGTCGACAGGTTCGACGGCACCCGGTGCAGGCGTTCGGCAGCGCGGGTGATGGAACCCTCCTCCGCTACCGCCTGGAAAATCCGCAATTGGCTGAATTCCACGCCATTCTCCAAATCAGAACAAGTTACTCACTATTATTCATTTTAAAAGAAAGTCAATCAGTCCTAGCCTGACGGTCATTGATCCTCTGCTGGAATTCAGACCATGTCCCCTCTGATTCGCTTACTCGCCAGTTTCATCGCCCTGATGATGGCCATGGGCATCGGGCGTTTCGCCCTCACGCCTCAGTTGCCGCACCTGCTCAGTGAAGGCCAGATTGACCTGACCGCCGCCGGTCTGATTGCCGCGGCCAACTACCTCGGCTACTTCGTCGGTGCGGTGGACGCGATGTTCTCTCGCCGCCCCGAGCAAGTCCGCCGGCGCTTGCTGGGCGGTTTGTGGCTCTGTGTATTGCTGACGTTGGCCTCGTTCTGGGCCAACGGGTTTTGGTCCCATCTGGTGCTGCGGTTCGGCACCGGCGTGGCCAGCGCCTGGGTGCTGGTGATGATCACCGCGTTGAGTCAGCCGTTGGCCGCGGCGGCCGGTCGCCCACGACTTGGCGCCCTGGTATTTGCCGGACCGGGTTTGGGGATTTTTCTGACGGGCTTGTTGGCCTTGGGATCGAACCTGCTGGGGCAGACTTCTGCAGCCTTGTGGCTGGTGTATGCCGGCGTCGGGCTGGCGATGCTACTAGGGATTCTGCCGTTCCTGCCGCAACCGGCCACGACCGTGGCCGCCGCACCCAGCGTCGCTGGCTCGGGCAATCATGGCATCGGCCGTTTAGGCGTGGTCTATGGGCTGTACGGTTTGGGCTACATCATTCCGGCCACTTTCCTCTCGCAAATGGCCAATGCGCAGTTCCATGGCCAATGGCAGGCCGATCTGTTCTGGCCTTGCTTCGGTCTTGCTTCGGCCATCGGGGTGGTGCTGGTAAGTCTGCGTCGACAGCACCCGCATGGCACTCGTTATTGGCTGATGGCGACGTTATGGCTGCAAGCCGCCGGGGTCTTCGCCTGCTTGTTGGGCAGCGGCCCGGGCCTGGCCTTGGGCGTGATCCTTTGCGGCACGCCGTTCCTGGCCTGCATGCAGCTGGTGATGCAACGTTCCCGGGAGCTGGCGCCCCACGCCACCCAGCGCAACGCCGGACTGCTGACGGCATGCTTTGCCGTAGGCCAGCTCAGCGGGCCGTTGCTGGCGGCGTTGAGCAGCCACTTCAGCGGTGGTTTACAGCCCGCGCTGGTGTTCGCCGGCAGCGGTTTGATTGTCGCTGGCGGTCTGTTATTGCGTCCGGTCAGCTCTGCCCAAGGGCTTTGCGCAAGCGACGGCGCACCCACTGCTCAGCGCTGACAAACGTGATGCCCAACAACACCAGCACCGCGCCGACAACGAAGTTGAAGCTCAGCTCTTCGCCCAGCAGCACCACGCCGAACGTGACGCCGAACAGCGGCGTCATGAACGAAAACACCGCCAGGTTCGCCGCCAGATAACGGCGCAACAGCCAGAACCAGGTCAGGTAACTGAAGAACGACACCACCAATCCCTGGAACAACACACTGGCCACCGCCACGGTGGTGAGGCTGACGTGGGTGACCTGGCCGCTGAGGATCGCGATCAGCAACAGACCAACGAAACCGACAATCAATTGATAGAACAGCGTCAGGGTCACCGGCGCTTCCGACAGGCGCGAAGCGCGCACCACCACCGTGGTTGCACCCCATGACGCGCCGGCCAGTACGCCCAGCGCATCGCCCATCAACATGCGGTGATCGAGGTTGTCCCACGACACTCCACCGGCAAAGGCGATAGCGATCCCGACGAAGGCGAGAAAAATCCCCAGCCACTGGACCGGCCTTAAACGCTCACTCGGCAACAGCCAATGAACGCCTAATGCGGTAAAGATCGGCGCGGTGTAAAGGAACACCGACATGTGCGCGGCCGTGGTCAGTTGCAGGCCTTCGGAAATGAAGAAGAACTCTAGGCCAAATAGCGCGCCAGCCAGTAGTCCACCGCGCCAAGTGTTGCCCACTTGATCCCAGCCGCCCTTCCAGCAGATCAACAATCCTACGAGTAACGCGGAAATACCCGAGCGCCCGGCGGCCTGCATGACCGGCGCGATGTCTGGCGCCGCCCACTTGATCATCACCTGCTGAACACCCCAGATCAGGCACAACCCAATCATCACTTGCAGGGCAAACCCATCGGCGCTGCGCCGGGTGGCGCTCACCGGAACACCTCGACAACATAAAACATGGCAGTCACTCGACAGTAAAAAGCAAAGCCCAGACACAGAGCCGGGACTTTTTCATCACAGTCCAACCCTATGCAATCGCGTTACATGAGGGCGGGCGCGAGGTCAGCTCAGTTCAATGCGATCGGCATGAATGACGATCTGGCCGTTCTTGTACAACGCACCGATGGCCTTTTTGAAGTTGCCCTTGCTCACGCCAAACATACTGCTGATCACCGTCGGGTCGCTCTTGTCGCTGACCGGCAGGCTGCCATTGTTGTCGCGCAACTTGGCGAGAATCTTCGAGTTCAGGCTGGTGGCGGCTTCTTCGCCGACCGGTTGCAGGCTCAGGCTGATCTTGCCGTCGGCACGGACTTCTTTGATAAAGCCCTTCTCTTCTTTACCGGCGCGCATGAACTTGAAGATTTCGTTCTTATGAATCAGACCCCAATGCTTGTTGTTGATGATCGCCTTGAAGCCCATATCGGTGGCTTCGGCAACCAGCAAATCAACTTCCTGGCCAGGGGTGTAGTTGGCCGGGGTCTTGTCGAGGTAGCGGTCCAGACGCGCCGTCGCGGTGATGCGGCGGGTGTGCTTGTCGAGGTAGACGTGCACCACGACATATTCACCGGCGGTCATCTGGCGCTTTTCTTCGGAGTACGGCAGCAACAGATCCTTCGACAAGCCCCAATCCAGGAAAATACCGATGCTGTTGACTTCAACGACTTTTAAACTGGCGAATTCACCGACTTGAACTTTCGGCTTTTCGGTAGTTGCGATGAGTTTGTCATCGCTGTCCAGATAAATAAAAACGTTGAGCCAGTCTTCATCTTCGCTGGGAATATCTTTGGGAATATAACGATTAGGCAGGAGGATTTCGCCATCCGCACCACCGTCCAGATATAAACCGAAGTTAGTGTGTTTAACCACTTGCAAACTGTTGTAGCGCCCGACTAAAGCCATTTCCAATACCCTCATTGCGTGGGCGGCATTCTACCCGGTTTTGCGGGCCGCGTTCGCTGGCCAGCCCGGTGGCGCAAGAAAATCCTCTGAAGGGCTTAATTTTCCTGGGTTTTACCGCACACGCCTGGCCGCTCGTCAGGCCGTTCTGGAGATTTTCGCACCTGTCCCCCAAGCGGAAAACTGTAATTTTTCACGATCGTTCTTAGTTAAAACAGCAGCTTAGAGACCTATTCAGAATAATAACTTGTGATTAATTTTTCATCTGCCCCGTGTGTTTCGGGGGGATATTTACCAAGCAATTGTCAAGTATTTCCTGTACGATGCCTGGCCAAGTTAATTTTCTATAGGTTAATGGCCGCCATGCGTGTAAAAGCATCCAACAGCAAAGCAAAGCCAGCTCCAGCCGTTGAAACCAGCGAATCGATCAACAACCAGATTGCTGCGTTCCTCAAGTCCGGCGGAGAGATCCAGCAAATTGCCAAAGGCGTCAGCGGCCAGACGTTCGGCCCGTCCAAGCAGATCACCCTGGGCAAGAAGTAACTTCCCCAAGATCCGCCGCGTCACCTGGTCCCTAAGCGCTTTGAGCTTCGAAGCGCTTGGACTGGAACCCTCCTCGCAACACCCCCGCAAACAAACCAATATTTCAAAAATCGACGAACGGCCCTCGATGCCGAGCATTCGCCGGTATGCTTGCACACGTCTAGATCAAGCGTTTCAGTAGGTTTTTAGTGCCTGCACCTCGCTGTCATGGAGTGACGCATGCTCAAACCCTCCTATTTATTGCTCGGCACCCTCCTGTCGTGTTCGGTCGCCAATGCGCAAATCTTTCAGCGTGAACTGGGCGACTTCGATCTCAAACTCGGCACCACCCCCAGCCGCAGCATGGCCCAGGGGCTGGTCAAACCTTCCAGCACCGGCTCGTTTCACGGTGGTCTCGACCTGAGCCACGACAGCGGTTTTTACGTGGGCCAATGGGCACCGAGCATGGGTTTAACGCCAGGGGCCAACCTTGAAGTCGACTCCTACATGGGCTTCAAACAGCCTTTCGATAATACCCTCGGGTACGAAGTCGGCATGATCCGTTACAGCTATCCGAAAGTGGACACCCTCGACAGCCAGGAGCTTTTCGGTGGCCTGACCTTTCTGGGCAGCCGTTTCGGCGCAGCGTTCAGCAACGACCCGGACAAACAAAACAGCACCGTATTCGCCGACCTTGGCGGCAATCAGCCGTTTGGCATCGGGATCAGCATGAAATACACCACTCACCAGCTCAACACACCGGTGTCCGTCGACGGTGGGTATGTAGGCAGTTTCACCGACTGGTCAGTGCAATTTTCCCGCCCGTTCATGGGCGTCGATCTGGACCTGATCTACAGTGACTCCAGCTTGAGCGGCAACAGCTGCTCCGCCTATTCCGGGCACAACAGCCAATGCGATGGGCTAATCACCCTCAAGGCCGAACGCGCCTTTTATTGATCGGCTGAACTGCGAGGCTCATCCTGCGTTCACATAGAGAAGCCCATTAAAAAAGCCAGGCCTTCGCAAAGGATTCGCCCATGTCGCGCTGGTTGAAGTGTCTCGCCATCGTTATCACCCTCAGTCTCGCCCTCGGCGCGTGCAGCCGCGTGGGCCTGGCCTATCGCAACCTCGACGTGATCATTCCGTGGACGCTCAGCGACTACCTGGACATGAACGGCGAGCAGAAAGGCTGGTTCAACGAGCGCCTCAAGGAACACCTGAGCTGGCACTGCACCACGCAACTGCCGGGCTACCTCGACTGGCTGGATCGCTTGCAGGTCATGGTCGAGACCAACCAGGTCACCGACGCTGCGCTGCAAACCCGCGTCCAGGAAGCCAAACAAGCCATCGCCCAGACCGCCCGGGAAATCACCCCGTCGGCCATTGAGCTGCTACAGGGGCTGGATGACAAGCAAGTCGCAGAGATGAACGACTCCTTCGCCAAGGACCAGAAGAAACGCCAGGAGCGTTACCTCAAACCGTCCCTCGATCAACAGATCAAGGGACGTGGCCAGCGCATGGAAAAACGCCTGAATGACTGGCTCGGCCCGCTCAGCGCAACCCAGCAGCTACGCGTTGTCGCGTGGTCAAACGGTTTGGGTGACCAAAATACGCAATGGATTGCCAACCGCGCCCATTGGCAGAAGCAGTTCAGTGCAGCGGTTGCGCAGCGCCAGAGTCCAGAATTCCCACAGCGTATCGAGACGCTTCTGGTCAATCGCGAGAGCTTGTGGACGCCCGCTTATCGCCAGGCCTTCGCCAGCACCGAAGCCCAGGCACGGGGGCTATTTGTGGACTTGATGGCCGAAAGCACGCCGGAACAGCGCCAGCGGTTGTTGAAGAAAATAGAAGGGGTGCGCAAGGACTTCAATGATTTGAAGTGTCTGAAGGCGGTGCAGAAGGGTTAGGCGCAACACAAAATAAAATGTGGGAGCGAGCTTGCTCGCGATAGCGGCCTAACATTCAGCATCAATGTTGAATGTGATTCCCTCATCGCGAGCAAGCTCGCTCCCACAGGGGCTTGATGTGATCTTCAGGCAATCTGCGCCTTCGACGCCACCTCATCAAACGCCACCTCATCCAGCGCATCTTCCTGCTCATCCAACACCTGCCGCGGATGGTCATTGCCCGGAATGCTGCTGTCGATCAGGCTCAACAAACTCGAGCCACGCGGCGTCAAAATGTAGTTCGAACCGTTGCCACCTTGATCCTCTGGCCGAGGCTCAATATAACCGCGCGCCAACAGTAACTTTTCATACTCACCGGCCACCGCTTTCAGGTGATCCAGGTTCTCAATCGTCTCACCCTCCGCCGCTTTCTCCGCCGCGTACTGCTCGGCGTAGGGCCGTGGCGTGAAGCTGTGGCCGGCGCTGTTCTGCACCTCGTGCAGCAAGCGTTCAATCAAATCCCAGTTATAAGTCGTCATCCTGATCAACCTCCAGTGCCCGCGAGTGAGATGGCCTTCATAGGGTGTGACCGGCGCGGCTCGTAGCCGTTCAGCCGAGTTTTTTTGCCTGTGCCGACCGGCGGTATGTCGAATTGAGCGTTGGCCAAACGACTAGGCTGTGTAAGTCACCTCCCAGTACCCTGCAGGAGAATCCCAATGAACATTCAGAATCATCCCGTCGTCTCCCGAGAAGAATGGCTCGCCGCCCGCAAGCAACACCTGGCCCACGAAAAAGCCTTCACCAAAGAACGAGACAAGCTCAGCGCCGAACGCCGCGCCCTGCCCTGGGTGAAAATCGACAAGGACTACCACTTTCAGGGCCCGAACGGCGAACTGAAACTGGCGGACCTGTTCGGCGGCCGTAGCCAGTTGGTCATCTACCACTTCATGTTTGGCAAAGGCTGGGACGAAGGCTGCTCCGGCTGCTCGTTCCTGTCCGACCACATCGACGGCGCCAACCAACACCTGGCCCATCATGACGTTGCCATGGTGGCGGTTTCCCACGCACCGTTCGCCGAATTCCAGGCCTTCAAACGGCGCATGGGCTGGAAATTCGATTGGGTATCGTCAGAAGGTTGCGACTTCAATTACGACTTCGGCGTCTCGGCCCGAGCCGAAGACGTAGCGGCCGGAAAAGCCACCTACAACTACGAAAAATCCGACGGCGCCGAAGAGGAACTCCCTGGCCTGAGCGTGTTTTATCGCAATGAAGCGGGCGAGATTTTCCACACCTATTCCACTTATGCCCGAGGTCTGGACATGTTGGTTGGGGCTTACAACTACCTCGATCTCACACCCAAGGGTCGCAACGAAGAGGAAATCATGGAATGGGTAAGGCTTCACGATAAGTATGACGACAAGGCCCCAGCCAGCTGCTGTCATGGGGGGGTAGAGCATCTGCCGAACACCCTATCCCCAAACACCGCAAATCAACTGGGGGAGCGAGCTTGCTCCGGGCGGCGATCCGACGATGACTGACAAACATTCAAAACTGATATCGACTGATACACCGCTATCGTCGGATCGCCGCCCGGAGCAAGCTCACTCCCACAGATGTTGGCAGTGTTTAGTCATCAGCAAATTGCCTAGAGGCTGTCCGACCGCATCAGGACATTCCCCCTACATCAAGTTCAGAACCGGCGCTCTGTACTGCTGGGAGGCTGATCCTTATAGTCAAAACGTCGCCCAAAAGGCGACCGGGTTTGGCGACCTGATCATAGAGAGTCCTTTTTAATAACGAGAGACTCCACCATGGATAGATACATGCCCCTCACCGGAATCGACCTGATCCCGGCTTCTCTGCTTATTGATACCCAAGCGCCACTTGACGTCCTGCAAGCGATGGCGGATTACCGCATCCGCACGGTCACTCAGGTGCTAGAGAACATCGCCTTTCGCGCAGAGATAGGTTGCGACACGGTTGTGCTTTCTGACTTCTCCAAATTGCTGGCCATTCCATTGTAACTGATCCATAAACCCCACCTATCCAAACAGGCGGCGTCTGAGGTGGGGAGGAATCAAATCATGCTGGCGCGGAGGCCATTCGCGGCGTAGCTACTTCATTTTTTGTGGCTTGAT
>NZ_JBBWCB010000096.1:0-21659 GCF_039888995.1 Pseudomonas rossensis
GCATGGTGTACGCCCAGCAAGGCGCGATCGGCAACATGCCGATGGCCGCGGCCTTCACGTTGGTGCCGATTGTGTTGATCGCCATTTACCTGACTATCGTGAAACGACTGGGGGCCTTCGATGCGCTCTGATGCAAAAAAACAAAGGCCAGAAACGCACGGGGAGAAAGCTTCGCTCGGCCTGCGCATCGCAGCCTGGGGCGGGTTGGTGTTTTTGCACTTCCCGATCCTGATCATCTTCCTGTACGCCTTCAACACCGAAGACGCGGCGTTCAGCTTTCCGCCCAAGGGCTTCACCCTGAAGTGGATCGGCGTGGCGTTCTCGCGTCCCGACGTGCTGGAAGCGATCAAGCTGTCGCTGCAAATCGCCTCCGTCGCAACGTTGATTGCGCTGGTCCTCGGCACGCTGGCATCGGCGGCGTTGTACCGCCGGGATTTCTTCGGCAAGCAAGGCATTTCGCTGATGCTGATCCTGCCGATTGCCTTGCCGGGGATCATCACCGGCATCGCGTTGCTGGCGACATTCAAGACGCTGGGGATCGAACCGGGGATGTTCACCATCATCGTCGGCCACGCGACCTTCTGTGTGGTGATCGTCTACAACAACGTCATCGCCCGCTTGCGTCGCACTTCTCACAGTTTGATCGAGGCTTCGATGGACCTCGGCGCCGACGGCTGGCAGACCTTCCGCTACATCGTCCTGCCGAACCTCGGCTCGGCGTTGCTGGCCGGCGGCATGTTGGCGTTTGCACTGTCATTCGACGAAATCATCGTCACCACCTTCACCGCCGGCCATGAACGCACCCTGCCGCTGTGGCTGCTCAACCAGCTCAGCCGCCCACGGGACGTGCCGGTGACCAACGTCGTCGCGATGCTGGTGATGATGGTGACCATGCTGCCGATCCTCGGTGCCTATTACCTGACCCGGGGCGGAGAAAGCGTTGCGGGCAGTGGCGGGAAATAACTGACAACTCATATCCCAATGTGAACCGGATCCTGTGGGAGCGGGCTTGCCCGCGATAGCGGTGTGTCATCCAACATCAATGTCGGATTTGATGGCCTCATCGCGGGCAAGCCCGCTCCCACAGGGGACGGTTTCCACAGAAGAACAACAATAGTTTTGAAGAGGACAAAGCCATGCAAACCAAACTCTTGATCAATGGCCAACTGATCGACGGCGAAGGCCCCGCCCAACCGGTGTTCAACCCGGCCCTCGGTCGTGTGTTGGTCGAAATCAACGAAGCCAGTGAAGCCCAGGTCGATGCCGCCGTGCGTGCTGCCGACAGCGCCTTTGAAGGCTGGTCGCAAACCACGCCGAAAGAACGTTCGCTGCTGCTGCTCAAACTCGCCGACGCCATCGAAGCGCACGGTGAAGAGCTGGCCAAACTGGAGTCGGACAACTGCGGCAAGCCTTACAACGCCGCGCTGAACGACGAGATCCCGGCGATTGCCGACGTGTTCCGTTTCTTCGCCGGCGCCAGCCGTTGCATGAGCGGTTCGGCGGGCGGTGAATACCTGCACGGCCACACCTCGATGATCCGCCGCGATCCGGTGGGGGTGATTGCCTCCATCGCACCGTGGAACTACCCGCTGATGATGGTCGCCTGGAAAATCGCTCCGGCCCTGGCCGCCGGTAATACCGTGGTGCTCAAGCCGTCGGAGCAAACCCCGCTGACCGCGCTGCGTCTGGCGGAACTGGCGTCGGAGATTTTCCCGGCCGGCGTGCTTAACCTGGTGTTCGGTCGTGGTCCTACGGTTGGCAGCCCACTGGTCACACACCCGAAAGTGCGCATGGTCTCGTTGACCGGTTCGATCGCCACCGGCTCGAACATCATTTCCAGCACCGCCGACAGCGTCAAACGCATGCACATGGAACTGGGCGGCAAAGCCCCGGTGATCATCTTCGACGACGCCGACATCGATGCTGCCGTGGAAGGCATTCGCACCTTCGGTTTCTACAACGCCGGCCAGGACTGCACCGCCGCTTGCCGCATCTACGCGCAAGCAGGCATCTACGAAAAATTCGTCGAGAAGCTCGGCGCGGCGGTCAGCACCATCAAATACGGCCTGCAGGACGACCCGGCGACCGAGCTGGGTCCGCTGATCACCGCCCAACATCGCGACCGCGTGGCCGGGTTCGTCGAGCGTGCCGTGGCGCAGCCGCACATCCGTTTGGTCACGGGCGGCAAGGCCGTGGAAGGCAATGGCTTCTTCTTCGAACCTACCGTGTTGGCCGATGCGCAACAGGACGATGAAATCGTCCGTCGTGAAGTGTTCGGGCCGGTGGTGTCGGTGACCAAATTCACCGATGAAGCACAGGTGCTGGGCTGGGCCAACGATTCGAACTACGGCCTGGCGTCGTCGGTCTGGACCTCGGACGTCGGTCGTGCGCATCGCTTGTCCGCACGCTTGCAGTACGGCTGCACCTGGGTAAATACGCACTTCATGCTGGTCAGCGAAATGCCGCACGGCGGTCAGAAACTGTCTGGTTATGGCAAGGACATGTCCATGTATGGGCTGGAGGACTACACCGTTGTTCGGCATGTGATGTTTAAGCACTAAAAGCTTCGCGAGCAGGCTCGCTCCCACATGGATTGCACTGAACCTGTGGGAGCGAGCTTGCTCGCGATGGCCTCACCGCAATACAAAACAATAACTACCGATCCGGGCAGCGCCACCATGGCCCTGTCACGGTTTCGGACATCCGAAATCTGCCGATTTTCCGGAGCTAACACACCATGAGTGCATCACCCGAACTCTCTGCAGCCGTTGCCGACAGCGATGCCGAGCAACTACGCAAGCTGGGTTACACCTCGAACTTCAATCGCAGCATGAGCCTGTGGGAAAACTTCGCCCTGGGCTTCACTTATCTCTCTCCGGTCGTAGGGGTTTATACCCTGTTCGGCCTGTGCCTCGCCGCCGGTGGCCCACCGATGTTCTGGGCTTATTTACTGGTCGGATGCGGCCAGTTGCTGGTGTGCCTGATCTTCGGTGAAGTGGTCTCGCAGTTCCCGATTTCCGGTGGCGTGTACCCGTGGGCTCGCCGCTTGGTGGGCAAGCGCTGGGCGTGGATGGTCGGCTGGATCTACTCCATCGCCCTGTGCGTCACCATCGCCGCCGTTGCGGTGGGTGCCGGTCCGTACCTGGCCGCCATGATGGGCTTTGAACCGAGCAACAACACCAACATCGTCATCGCACTGTTCCTGACGTTGTTCGCTACCCTGGTCAACCTCAGCGGCACCAAGGTGCTGGCACGGATCGCCATGTTCGGCTTCCTCTGCGAACTGGTCGGTGCGGTGATCGTCGGCCTATACCTGCTGATCTTCGAGCGTCATCAATCGATCAGTGTGTTGTTCAACACCTTCGATATCAGCGTCGATGGCTCGTATCTGCCGGCGTTCCTCACCGCCTCGCTGGCGGGGATGTTCCTGTACTACGGCTTCGAGGCCTGCGGCGATGTGGCCGAAGAAACCCCGAACCCAAGCAAGCAGATCCCGGTGGCCATGCGCATGACCATCTACATCGGCGGCATCGCAGCGATGTTCGCCTGCCTGGCGCTGATCCTCGCCGTGCCAGACATGCAAGCGGTGATCAACGGCACCGACAAGGACCCGGTCACCACCATCCTCAACAACGCCTTCGGCCCGGTCGGCTCGAAAGTGGTAATGGGCGTGGTGATGATTTCCTTCATCTCCTGCGTCATCAGTTTGCAAGCGGCGGCGAGTCGTCTGCTGTATTCCTACGCTCGGGATGAAATGGTCATCGGCAGCTCACTGCTGAAGAAGATTTCCCCTACGACTCAGGTTCCGGTTGCGGCGCTGTTCGTGTCCGGCGTCCTGCCAGCGCTGATCATTGTGCTGGGCTTCTTCCTGCAGGATGCGGTGGCAACCATCGTCAGCTTCGCGGCCATCGGTATCTACCTGGCGTTCCAGATGATCGTGCTCGCCGCGTTGTATGCGCGCATGAAGGGCTGGAAACCGAGCGGCAAATTCACCCTCGGTGCCTGGGGTTGGGCAGTGAACATTGGCGCGCTGGTGTATGGCGTCGGCGCCATCATCAACATGGCCTGGCCACGCACGCCGGACGCGGCGTGGTACATCAACTACGCGATGGTGTTGAGTACTGCGATCGTGATTGGGTTGGGGCTGATTTACATGTGGCTTGCCAAGCCGTATGACCATGGGACTGCGCCTGCGGGGGATGCTTGGAAGGTTGGTCGATAAGGGTAATTACCCAGCCCGCAGTGATACGGGCTGGGTTTGAGGTGTTAGATCGGTAGGGGTTTGGAGAGAATTTCGAATTCGTCCATCAGCAGATGGATTTCGGTGCTGGGGTTAGGTTCGCCGCTGATAGCAACGTCCTCGATAATCTTTGGTGCTAAATCTCTCGCCCTTTGGAAGGGCTCACCTAAAAGTTGTGCGAAATAGTTGGTGTCTTCGCCTTTTTCGTACTTATCCATGTTGGGTTTCTCTCTGAGGCTCTTGGCCAGCAAGTCGCCTGCAGAGTGCTTTCCAACCGCTCGAAATGGCTTTCGATTGAAACCGAAGTGCAGAAGCAGCCAAAACTCAAAACAGGGGTAGGAAGCGATGACTTTGATTTTCGGATGAGGCCTCGCCAGATTTATTGCTCGTTCAAAACACAGATGTGTATCGCGATCCAATGCACAAAACACCTTGTCGAAGCATTTCTGGCGGGCTATTGCTGTTTCTACAATGCCGCTTGGGTGTGTGACGCCACAGTGGGAAATTTCCACTTGAGCTTTGGCGCGAAAATGAAATGCAGCCTCCTCCAGATATCGTTTTCCTGACTTGCTGTCTTCACAGAGGATCAACACTTTGGGTTGAGGCTTGAACCGCGGTGCCTTTCGATCAAATAGTTGTATCGAACGCGCCATGATCAACCCCGCCTTATCAGTGGTAACCCGCGATAACGGCCTTCAAAGTAGCGTTTCTCGACATCCTCCCCTTCCCGTCCTTCAAAGTCGTAAACAGAAAAAAGGCAGGTTGCACCGTTAGCGTCTCTTTCGGTGATCCAGAACTGATCGCGGCGAAGCGCTTTGGCGTTCATTAGATGAGTGTCGTGAGTGGTAAAGATCAGTTGATTCTCCAACCCACTGTCCAGGTGTTTCTCAATCAAGTCCGCGACTATTGAGGGATGAAGGCTGCTGTCCAACTCATCGACAGACAGTATCCCGCTACCATCGGCGTGATTGATCATGAACCAGGGCAGCCAGAATCCAACCAGGTTTTTCGTACCGCCTGACTCCTCGGAAAAATCAAACTCCGCCTGGCCTAAAAGACTCGTATGCGTCAGGGTCACTTTGTCTTTTTGGGCTGCTGCGAAGAACTCTTTCAGTGTGAGTTTTTTGGTGCGTTGAACAGACTCTGCGTCTTCGGTGTTGAGCCGGATCGCTGACACCGGGATATCCACTTCTTTTAGAAAGTCTCGTAAATCATGTGTGTAATCCGATGCCATCCGAAGAAATCTGATGGACGCTGCTGACAACCCCATCATGTTGTTCTGCTCAATAACGAGTAGACCGGTTTGAAACCAGCTAAACGGCGCCCGCAACTGAGTCAACTCTTCGCTACTGTTCGCAACCGCCTGCGAAATAAACAACATCTTGGGACTCGTCAGACGCCGCCAAGCGTTGTGCACCTCTTTACCGCCCTCAAGGCTTGAGCCAAAAACATAATGCTCCCCCTCATCAACAAAACGACGTGAATACAACAGCGTTTCCTTACCTTTAGGATAGGAAACCAATTGTTCCTCGATAATCCGCTGCGCAGTCATGCGCAGAACAAACCGATATCGGATCCCGCGTTGAATGAAGTTGTACTCAAAAGAACTGGGTTCGTTTTGAAGTTGCGGGTCAAAACGAAATGGCGAGACCGGTAGCGGCTCATCATTTGATGAAGGTATCGAAGCGAGCAAACTCCCCATGATCCCCATCGCCCGGATAAGCGAAGACTTACCGGATGCGTTCGGTCCGTAAATCGCCGCCACCTTCAATAAATCAGGCAGTTTTTCTCCATTTACGATAGGTGTGAACACGTTGCGCTTTTTGCTCAAGCGCGGCGTCGCAGCCATGGACAGGGTTTGTTTGTCACGGAAGGAGCGATAATTGGAAACTGAAAATTCGATCAACATGTAGCAAACCTGCAGTTCGTTCCTGAATGCAGGAAAAACTATAGGAAAAACCACGGCTGTGATGCTGCTTGACTGCACCTCATGCAAAAACAGGCAATTCCTACAGATCGAACCTTCCGGCATAGACACCGATTCCTACAGCATGCGGCGCCAAGGTAGACTTGGCGCCGCGAGCGCCTGAACGATAGGCTTTACCTCGTCGCTGTCAAATCAGCGACCCGGGGTCGAAGCCGGGAAATTTCAAAACGGTGCTTACGCGCCCCCCATAGGATTGAGGCAGTTTTATGTCTTCAGTTCTGATTTATGGCGGGCCGTGTGGCGCGGGCCTTCCGGCTTCCGTTTTGATTGGAAGTGTCCCGACTTCGAACGCCACTCGGTCCGCCACCCAACCTGTCGAAGGGTTGGTGGCGACTTTCCTACTCAAAACGGAAGTCACTTCATGTCAGCACACGCTCAAAACTCGCTTCTACCTTACTTCCCCCCAACCGTCTTCACCCGCCACAACCGTTTCCTCCACGCTTTCATGCAGGACAATCAAGCCTGGTTCTGCGCCCAGGATCTCGGTCGCTTGATGGGCCGCCCGATGGACCAACGCCTCACCCTGAAACTCGATCCGGACCAGCGTCGATACGTCTGGCTGCTCAAGAACGGCAAAACGGTCGAATCGCTGATGGTCAGCGAATCAGGGATGTACGCCCTATTGATTCACCATTTTGTCCCGGAAAACCGAAACCTGCGCCAATGGCTGAGCAACGAAGTCATACCTTCGCTGCGTGAGTCGAAAGCGACATCTGTGGATAACATTCCAAGCCTGAGCTCATTGCAGTGGGCAGGCATCTCGGTGCCGCTGTTGCATAGCATCAAGCGTGGATCAAGTGGCGGGACATGCCTGATCTGATGCAGGCACAACGTCCGTTCACGATCGTGGGCACTTGCAGTTGAAGGTAGAGTGAAAAAATGAAAAAGGGGCAGACTTCACAGTCCGCCACTTTGGTTTGAATACATCTGTTCAATCTCTCGCAAGAGCAATCCGCAGCCATGAGCAAACCGCGCATCACCAGCCAAAGCGTCACTGAAGTGATTCCAAGTGATAGCGCCTTTTCAGAAAAGTATCTGCAACAAACCATCGAGCTAAAAAATATCGCGGCTCGCCGCCAAGCAATCCACGAAGGCATCATCGACGCCGATGCTGGCAAGCTGACCTGCCTGGCCACCGTAAAAGCCAAATGGCTTTCACGGTAACCATCCTCGGTCAAAACCGCGAAACACTCCTCATCGCCTCCACCAGATACCGCATCGCAATCTGGTCGCTTTCCGACAGCTCCCGATAGCGCTCCAACAACTTCATCTCATCCGAACTGACCCGACGCCTTCGGCGCACTGTGGTCAGGCAAGGAAAGATTCCCAGCAACTGGGTGATGCCTTGTACTTTCGTCATGGACGATGTCCTTCTATAAGCCCGAGAAAACTTCAAAAACCGCATCGCCCTCTCCTTTTTGTAATCGCCGGCCTGAAGGGCAGAGGTCGGTCATGAACACAGAATAGGAACTATCGTGGCGGTGAAAAGCGATTTTTAGAGTAATTAGTCAAAAAAAGCAGAAATGCCCTATAAATCAGAAAGTACTGTCAGAAAACTTAACCGACATTTCTTGTTTCATTGCCACGAAGCCAAAGTGCTACCAATCATTTTTTCTACACAACCGAACGGTTTAAGCTATTTGTTATCTGTTTAATGTCCGTTGCGTTTGGCCGAAGGCATGTCCGAACCTTTATTTTTGATCCAGCACGTGCCAGGAACGGCGCGGGATTGTTCACGACAGGTTGAACTTATGCACCGCAGGAATTTGCTCAAAGCATCCATGGCCATCGCTGCCTATACCGGATTATCAGCCACCGGCCTGCTGGCTTCATGGGCCTGGGCCGGTACCGGCGCGGCGGATGGCGAGGCTCAGGCGTTCGACTTCGAAGCGCTGAAGATCCAGGCCAAGCAGCTCGCCGGCAATCGCTATCAGGACACCAAGCAGGTGCTGCCGCCGACCCTGGCGACCATGACGCCGCAAAACTTCAATGCGATCCGCTACGACGGCAACCATTCGCTGTGGAATGACTTGAACGGTCAGCTGGATGTGCAGTTTTTCCACGTCGGCATGGGCTTCAAACAACCGGTGCGCATGTACAGCGTCGATCCCAAGACGCGTCAGGCGCGAGAGGTGCATTTCCGCCCGTCCCTGTTCAACTATGAAAAAACCACGGTCGACACCAAACAGCTCACGGGCGACCTGGGGTTTTCCGGGTTCAAGCTGTTCAAGGCGCCGGAGCTGGACCAGCACGACGTGCTGTCCTTCCTCGGCGCCAGCTATTTCCGTGCGGTCGATGCCTCAGGCCAGTACGGTCTGTCGGCACGCGGCCTGGCGATCGATACCTATGCCAAGAAGCGTGAAGAATTCCCGGACTTCACCAAGTTCTGGTTCGAGACTCCGGACAAGGACAGTACCCGTTTCGTGGTCTACGCCCTGCTGGATTCACCGAGCGCCACCGGTGCCTACCGTTTCGACATCGACTGTCAGGCCAGCCAGGTCGTCATGGGCATCGACGCACACATCAATGCGCGCACCGCCATCGAACAACTGGGCATCGCACCGATGACCAGCATGTTCAGTTGCGGCACCCATGAACGGCGCATGTGCGACACGATTCACCCGCAAATCCACGACTCTGATCGCCTGGCCATGTGGCGCGGCAACGGCGAGTGGATCTGCCGCCCGCTGAACAATCCGGCCACCCTGCAATTCAATGCCTTCGCCGACACCGACCCGAAAGGTTTCGGCCTGGTGCAGACCGATCATGAGTTCGACAGCTATCAAGACACCGTCGACTGGTACAGCAAGCGCCCGAGCCTGTGGGTAGAACCTACAACCGCGTGGGGTGAAGGCTCTATCGATCTGTTGGAAATTCCTACGACTGGCGAAACCCTGGATAACATCGTCGCATTCTGGACACCGAAAAAACCGGTCGCGGCCGGCGACTCCCTGAACTACGGCTACAAGCTGTACTGGAGCGCACTGCCACCGGTCGGCACGCCGTTGGCGCGGGTCAACGCCACTCGTTCGGGCATGGGCGGCTTCATCGAAGGCTGGGCGCCTGGCGAACATTATCCGGAAGTCTGGGCTCGACGGTTTGCCGTGGACTTCACGGGCGGCGGTCTGGACCGCTTGCCTGAAGGCGCGGGGATCGAGCCGGTGGTCACGTGCTCGAATGGGCAGGTCAAGGATTTCAACGTGCTGGTGCTGGATGACATCAAGGGTTACCGCATTACCTTTGACTGGTACCCAACCAATGACAGTGTGGCGCCGGTGGAGCTGCGGTTGTTCATTCGCACCCATGACCGCACGTTGAGTGAAACCTGGTTGTACCAGTACTTCCCGCCTGCGCCTGAGAAGCGCAAGTACACCTGAAGACAAGATCAAAAGATCGCAGGCTGCGCCAGCTCCTACATGGGATTGCATTCCTTTGTAGGAGCTGCCAAAGGCTGCGATCGTTTGATGTTAAAAAGCCCCGATCTATTGATCGGGGCTTTTTGGTTTTACAGCATCAATCAGTCGCGCAAATCCGACTCATGAATCGGCTGTTCACGATGGGTGGCCCGCTGATACTGCGCCGGCCAGATGGCCTTGCGTCCCCCCAGGTCATCATCGGCATGCAGCGGCCAGTACGGATCACGCAACAGCTCACGGGCAAGGAAGATGATGTCAGCCTGGCAGGTGCGCAGAATGTGCTCGGCCTGTGCCGGTTCGGTGATCATTCCTACCGTGCCGGTGGCAATACCTGACTCTTTGCGCACACGTTCAGCAAAGCGGGTCTGATAACCGGGACCTGTAGGAATCTCGGCATTCGCCGCCGTACCGCCGGACGAGACGTCAATCAGGTCTACGCCCAACGCGTGGAGGCGTCGCGCCAGCTCCACGGTTTCATCCGGGTTCCAGCCGTCTTCCACCCAATCGGTGGCCGACACCCGCACGAACAGCGGTAGCTCTTCAGGCCACACCGCACGCACTGCTTCGGTGACTTGCAGCACCAGCCGGATGCGATTCTCGAACGAACCACCATATTGATCGCGCCGCTGATTGCTCAGGGGCGAAAGAAACTGATGCAACAGGTAACCGTGGGCGGCGTGTATTTCCACCACTTTGAAACCGGCGGTCAGTGCTCGCTTGGCCGAAGCGACAAAGGCCTGAATGACTTCAGCGATCTCGCCATCATCGAGCTGCTTGGGGTGTGTGTGCTGCGGGTCGAAAGCAATCGGCGATGGGCCCACCGGGATCCAGCCTCCGTCTTCGGGTTTGACGCTGCCATGTTTACCGATCCACGGCCGATGGGTGCTGGCCTTACGCCCGGCGTGAGCTAACTGAATGCCGGCCACAGCGCCTTGAGCCGCAATGAAGCGCGTGATGCGTTGCAACGGTTCGATCTGTTCATCGTTCCACAGGCCGAGGTCCTCGGCGGTGATGCGTCCGTCGGCGGTCACCGCCGTGGCTTCGGTAAACACCAGGCCGGCCCCACCGACAGCGCGGCTGCCGAGGTGGACCAGGTGCCAGTCATTGGCCAGTCCATCAACGCTGGAGTACTGGCACATCGGCGACACCGCAATGCGGTTGAGCAGGGTCAATTGGCGAAGGGTATAGGGTTCAAGCAGCAGACTCATGGGGCACCTCTCGAATCAGTGGGCAGGCTCCAGGGTTCTGTTTGAAAAGTCGACGAGTGACAGGAAAAAGGTGCAGCACCCGCCCCCGCGGGAAAAAATTCGACAAGACGTCACAAGGATAATCAAGCAGTGCTTAGAGCCTAGTCGACAACGGGGGAAGGTGGAGGGTTCCGGGGAGATTTGGCGCCTGGGAGATCGCCATCGTCGGAACGCCGCCCGGAGCAAGCTCGCTCCCACAGTGGATCTGCGTTGTTCACAAAACCAATGTGGGAGCGAGCTTGCTCGCGATGGGGTCAACGCGGTTCGATGTGGGCAATCATCAACTGCACCGTCTCGTTGCCACGAAACTCGTTGAGGTCGAGTTTGTAGGCCAATTCCACCCACTTGATGGTCGGATTCGGCCAGATGTCGCGGTCGATTCCGAAGGCAATGCCATCCAGCTTCACCGAGCCGCATTCGCTTTTCAGCACCACTTTGAGGTGCCGCTCGCCGACCACTCGCTGCTCGACCAACTGGAACACGCCGTGGAACAACGGCTCCGGGAAATGTTGCCCCCAAGGACCGGCATGGCGCAGGGCGCGGGCCAGTTCCAGGTGGAATTCCTCGACCGCCAGCGTGCCGTCCGACAGCAATCGTCCGGTCAGGTCTTCTTCGCGCAATTGCCTACGCACTTCAGCGTCAAAGGCTTCGGCGAATAACGGAAAATTCGCTTCCGGCAGCGTCAGGCCGGCGGCCATCGCATGGCCGCCGTATTTGCTGATCAGGTTCGGATGCTGCGCCGCCACCACGCTCAACGCGTCACGAATATGAAAACCCTGAACCGAACGACCCGAGCCCTTGAGCAGGCCATCTCCAGCATCGGCAAAGGCAATGGTCGGACGGAAATAGCGTTCTTTCATACGCGATGCGAGGATTCCGATGACACCCTGGTGCCACTCGGGATCGAACAGGCACAAGCCGAACGGCATCGACTCGACCGGCAAATCCTTCAGTTGAGCCAGCGCTTCACGCTGCATGCCCTGTTCAATGGATTTACGGTCCTGGTTCATGCCGTCGAGTTGAGCGGCCATTTCACGCGCCAGACCAGCGTCTTCGGTGAGCAGGCATTCGATGCCCAGGCTCATGTCATCCAGACGCCCCGCCGCGTTCAGACGCGGGCCAACAATGAAACCCAGGTCGGTAGAGGTAATGCGCGTGTGGTCACGCTTGGCGACTTCGAGGATCGCCTTGATCCCCGGCCGAGCACGCCCGGCGCGAATCCGTTCCAGGCCTTGGTGCACCAGAATCCGGTTGTTGGCATCCAGCGGTACCACGTCGGCGACGCTGCCCAGGGCCACAAGGTCCAGCAACTCGCCGATGTTCGGCTGCGGCTTGCTCTCGTACCAACCGAGGCTGCGCAAACGCGCACGCAGGGCCATCAGCACATAGAAAATCACCCCGACGCCGGCCAGCGCCTTGCTCGGAAACTCGCAACCCGGCTGGTTCGGATTGACGATGGCATCGGCCAACGGCAACTCGTCACCGGGCAAGTGGTGGTCGGTGACCAGCACCTGGAGCCCGGCCTTTTTCGCCGCTGCCACGCCTTCAACGCTGGAGATACCGTTGTCCACAGTGATCAGCAACTGTGGTGTACGGGTCAGCGCCACTTCGACGATTTCCGGCGTCAGGCCATAGCCATACTCGAATCGGTTCGGCACCAAATAGTCGACGTGCGCAGCGCCCAGCAGGCGCAAGCCCAACATGCCCACGGTACTGGCCGTCGCGCCATCGGCGTCGAAGTCACCGACGATCAGAATCCGCTGACGCTGCTCGAGCGCCGTCACCAGCAAGTCCACCGCCGCATCGATACCTTTGAGCTGCTGGAACGGGATCAACCGCGCCAGGCTCTTGTCCAGTTCAGCCTCGGACAGCACGCCCCGCGCCGCGTACAGACGGGTCAGCAGCGGCGGCAGATCACCGAGGAATGGCAGGGTGTCGGGCAACAGGCGAGGTTCGATGCGCATGGGGTAGCAGGTGCTTCTCTTGGGTACGGAGGATAAAACCGGATAACGCGGACCAGCAGCGAATAATCAGCCGCGTTCGCCGCTCAGCCACTGCAACTGGACTTCGTGCTGACCACGGTCGTCGGTGACGAAAATCGTCCCTTCGCTGATCATCACGTCCCACTTGATAACGCGGGGCATGTCTTTGGCCAGGGTTTCCAGCACTTCCTGCGGAACAGCAGCGATGTGCACGTTTTTCAGGTTCTTGATCGCCGGGATCACCTTGGTCTCCCAGACGCGCAGGCTGCCGTAGGCCAGCAGGCTGGTGCGCTCGGTGCGACGAGAGCACCAGGTCAGGCGATCGGCGTCTGGCTGGCCGACTTCGATCCAGTGCAGAACGCGGTCGTCCAGGCTCTTTTCCCACAGGGCAGGTTCGTCCACGTCTGACAGACCGCGACCGAACGACAACTGCTCGTTGTACCAAAAGGCGTAGGCCAGCAGCCGCACGGTCATGCGCTCTTCGGTTTCCGAAGGGTGACGGGCGATGGTCTGCTTCACGCTCTCGTACACGCTGCGATCGAGGTCGGTAAGGTTCAGTTCAAACTTGTAGGTCGTGGACGGCTGGGCCATGAACGGGCTTCTTGATACGGGGAAAGGCGGCAAGTCTAACCGATGCGGTAGGCAATCCACGAATTGAAGGCGATCAACCTTGGTCGTCTGACGTTCGGCTATGTTAAAACCCTGTATTCGCTCAACCTTTGTCCTACAGGAACCAGCATGCCGCTCACCGGAAAACCGCTCTCAGGTCTGAAAGTCATTGAATTGGGTACGCTGATCGCCGGGCCGTTTGCCTCGCGCATTTGCGGCGAGTTCGGTGCCGAGGTGATCAAAATCGAGTCCCCCGATGGCGGCGATCCATTGCGCAAATGGCGAAAACTGTATGAAGGCACCTCGCTGTGGTGGTTCGTCCAGGCGCGCAACAAGAAATCCCTGACCCTGAACCTCAAACACCCCGACGGCCTGGCGATCCTGAAAAAACTGCTCAGTGAGGCGGACATCCTGATCGAGAACTTTCGCCCTGGCGTGCTGGAAAAGCTCGGCCTGAGCTGGCAAGTCTTGCACGCACTGAACCCGAAACTGGTGATGGTGCGTCTCTCGGGTTTCGGTCAGACCGGGCCGATGAAGGATCAGCCAGGCTTTGGCGCCGTCGGTGAATCCATGGGCGGCTTGCGCTACATCACCGGGTTCGAAGACCGTCCACCGGTGCGCACCGGGATTTCCATCGGCGACTCTATTGCCGCGCTCTGGGGCGTGATCGGCGCATTGATGGCCCTGCGTCATCGCGAGGTCAACGGTGGCCTTGGCCAAGTGGTGGATGTGGCGCTGTATGAAGCGATCTTCGCCATGATGGAAAGCATGGTCCCGGAGTTCGACGTGTTCGGCTTCATCCGCGAGCGCACCGGCAACATCATGCCGGGCATCACGCCCTCCTCGATCCACACCAGTGCCGACGGCAAACATGTGCAGATCGGCGCCAATGGCGATGCGATCTTCAAACGCTTCATGCTGATCATTGGTCGCGAGGACCTGGCCAATGACCCTGCGCTGGCGAGCAACGACGGACGCGATAGCCGTCGCGACGAGATTTATGGGGTGATTGATCGCTGGGTCAACTCGCTGCCGCTGGACACCATCATCGAGCAGTTGAATCAGGCCGATGTACCGGCCAGCCGGATCTTCAGTGCGGCAGATATGTTCAGTGATCCACAGTACCTGGCCCGGGAAATGTTCCTGAAAGCCAAGTTGCCGGACGGCAAAGATTTCAAGATGCCGGGAATCGTGCCGAAACTCTCTGAGACCCCCGGCACTTCGGAATGGGTCGGGCCGCAGTTGGGCGAACACAATGCGCAGGTACTCAACGATCTTGGTTACGACAAGGAACAGATCGCAAAGCTGCGTGAAGACGGGGCCATCTAAGCTGAGGCGCCTGCTTGCGCGGCCCATCAACCACTGCCTGACGCGAGGCGGTCGAGCATTGTGCGCGTTCGCGTTTTTCCTGTTGCTCGCCGGCCAGGCTCAGTCAACGTTGGCGCAACCGAAGGAAACCCTGGTCTGGCTGTTGCGCGACCTTCCACCGCTGATGATTTTCGAAGGATCGAAAAAGGGCCAGGGAGTCATCGATCAACTGTTGCCACTGCTGATCGCCCGCATGCCGCAATACGAACACACCCTGATGCGAGTCAATCGCGCCCGCGGCTTGCAAATGCTTCACGAACCATTCCTCACGTGCGATGCAGCGCTGAACTGGAGCAAGGAGCGCGATGGCTGGATCGCGTTTTCCATTCCGGTCTTTCGGGCCATGAGTAATGGCCTGGCAGTGCGCCGCGTTGATCGGGAGGTGCTGGCGCCCTTTATCAAGGACGGCGAAGTGGACCTGGCGGCCCTGCTGGCCAGTGGCCGCGAGAAACTGGGCATTATTGCCGAGCGCAACTACGGCGAATATCTCGACGCGCTGCTCAAACAAGCGCCAGCCAACTCACTGACCCTCCACTACGGTAACGATGCCTTGGGCAGCCTGTTGCAAATGCAACGCCTGGGGCGCTTGCGGATGCTGTTGGGGTACCGCTCGGAGATCCGCTACCAGGCCCAGCAACAAGGGATAGCGGAAGATGAATTGCAGTTCTACCCGATTCGCAGCACGGGCAAATACCTGTCCGGTTACATCGGCTGTACCGACACCCCCCAGGGCCGGCAGGCGATCATCGAGATCAACCAACTGCTGCGCACCCTGCCCCACGATCACTTGAGCGAGGCATACGCAGCCTGGCTGGACCCCGAAAGTCGCAGTGACTACCTGGAAGCCAGCCGGGCATTTTTCATACAGCAGGCCGAGCAATGACAAATCGCAGGCAAAAAGAAACCCCGAGAAGTGGGGAGACGACTCGGGGTTAAACGTGGCCTACATAAAGACCAGTAACAGCAGGCTACAAGCACCGGAGCACAATGCTTGATCCTGCTGTTACAAGGTCTGACTGACCTAAGCGCAGGAAGGTTCCCACAAAAAACAATTCAATTTCGGTTGGCCAGGATCTTGTCCTGAGCAGCATTACGCAACGCCGCGATAACGCAGGGCTCCAGCCGACCTTCGGCGATCAGCACGTCGCGATGCAAACCGTCGACGACATCCGTCAACAGACGTTTGCTGGTCAACTGGGCCTGATTGAACGCCCGCTCGACCACGATCGCACCGGTCGCATTCTTAAGTGTCACCAGGCATTCGCCATGGGTCCCCGACGGGGTCAACGTTACCTGATACGGGCTCAGAGCTTCACCGAGCAATAGACTGATACTTTCCATCTCGATCACCACTCAATAGTCCGAAAACAAAGTGCCTGGGGCGTGCCTACAGTAAATGACCACTGGCTCGAGAAGAAAGTTCTGGATACCGACTGCTGGTGAAACTGCGCCGCGGGTCAATAGAGCATGCACGGCCAAGATGACAGAGAAAAAACAGCCGCCTCACGCCTGCTGCTTACGCTTGCCAATATCGGTCCATCCTCCCAGCAGGCCCCGCAATTGTCCGTCGGCACCGTAAAAAGGCACCGTCCACTGATAGACATGCCTGATGCCGTTGTTGAACATCAATTGACGCTCACTGAAGCGCGTCTTGCGCGTACCGAGCTGGGCCATGAACTCTGCATGCAGCAGTTCGGCAGTCTCTTTGGGCAACACGTCCAGTTCAATCAGCTGTCGTCCCTGAACCTGGTCAAAACGGGTCGACAAGCCCTCCTCATAACTTTTGTTGCACATGATCAAACGCCCTTCCAGATCACGAACAAACATCGGATCGGGCATGGCGTCCATCAACGCATGCTGGAAGGCTAGCTGATCACTCAGACTCTTCTCGGCATCCAGGCGCTGCTGGATCAATACCGTGAGCCGTCGGTTCCAGAGCAGGGACAACAGGCCGAACAGACTGACGATAAACATTCCCCAGCAGCCCCACTCGGCGAGTCGGTGCCAGGCGCCGGGCACCTTAATGGGGGCAATCCCATTGAGCCATTTCAGGCGAATGGCGCGCAATTCAGCAGGATCAAGCGCCTCAAGCGCCTTGTTGAGGATGCTCGACAGCTGAGGCTGACCCTTGCGTACGGCCAAGTGGTCCGCCTCCCATTTGCCCTCCACCGTATACCCGACCTTGAGCTGCCCGGACGGATAGAGTTGTGCTCCGGTTTCGTTCTCGATGGTGGCGTAGGCCTCACCGCTCTCGACCAGCGCCCGGGCCTCCGCGTAGGTTTTAACCGAGCGCTGCTCGATGTCCGGATAGTCGCGGCGAATCGTGGCCTCCAGCGCATGCCGGGTCGGCAACACCAGAACCCTTCCCGACAGTTGCTCCAGGGATTGCACCTCTGGCGCCCCGGCCCGCCCGACGAACACCCAGCCAGCGCCACCGAACGCATGACTGAAATCCAGAAACGTCTTGCGTTCGTCATTCATCGCCAGCGTCGTGCTCATGTCCGCTGCGCCACTTTCCAGTCGCCCGAGCAACTGATCGGTGGAAAACGATTCTTCGTGAACAAACTGCAATCCCGTCATCGCGCTGATGCGGTTGAGCAGATCATTGTTCAAGCCGCTCCATTGGCCGTGCTCATCCTTGAACAGGTACAGCGGATATTGCACCGATGCGACGATGACTTTTGAATGCTCGGCAATCCATTTCAACTCCTGAGCATCCAGCTCGATCATTAGGCCAGCAACCGATCCTTTGGAATCGGGCGCAGCCTATTGCGACGCGCTCCCCCATTGAGCAAAGCCCAGGGTGCCGACTAAAAAAAACATCCAGCACGCAGCTGGTTTTAACCCTCTGAAAAACAGCATTGCCACTTCCTTGGTAATCGTCTCGCCCGCCCTTCATGGGCGGCTCTTCATTTACGAAACCCGACAAGTGTGGCATGCAGAAATGAGAAAGCCCGTCAGGAGACGGGCTTCAAAATGTGACAGTTTTAATTGGTTACAGAGGCTTGCCGCGGTTGCCATGCTTGCTGACAAAGGCCTGGACGGCTTTCAGGTCATTTGGCAGCACGGTGCAGCGCTCATCTCTTTCAAACAAATCAGAAAGATGTGCAGGCAGTTCGAGCGCTTTTCCTACGCCTGCTTTTTCCACGGCGTCCGGGAATTTGACCGGATGCGCCGTACCGAGGATCACCATCGGGATATCCAGGCTGCGACGGCACTCGCGCGCAGCCTTCACGCCGATGGCGGTGTGCGGATCAAGCAGCTCGCCGGTTTGCTCGAAGACTTCGGCGATGGTTTCGCAGGTTTGAGCGTCATCCACGGCCAGCGAATCGAACAGTTTGCGGGCTTCGGTCCAGCGCTCCTCTTCGACGCTGAAACCGCCACCCTGCTTGAAGGTGTCCATCAGACCGGCAATCGCTGCGCCGTTGCGACCGTGCAGGTCGAACAGCAGGCGTTCGAAGTTCGACGACACCATGATGTCCATCGACGGCGACAGCGTGGCGTGCAGGGTGTCCTTGACGTACTGATTGCCGCTCATGAAGCGGTGCAGGATGTCGTTGCGGTTGGTGGCGACGATCAACTGGTTGATCGGCAGGCCCATGTTGCGCGCCAGGTAACCGGCGAAAATGTCGCCAAAGTTGCCGGTCGGCACCGAGAACGATACCGAACGTGCCGGGCCGCCCAACTGCAGGGCTGCATGGAAGTAGTAAACGATCTGGGCCATGATTCGCGCCCAGTTGATCGAGTTCACGGCGACCAGACGCGTGCCTTTGAGGAAGCTCTGGTCGGCGAAGCTGGCCTTGACCATTTCCTGGCAGTCATCGAAGTTGCCTTCGATGGCGATGTTGTGAATGTTCTCGCCGAAAATGGTGGTCATCTGCCGACGCTGCACTTCGGACACGCGGTTGTGCGGGTGCAGGATGAAGATGTCGACGTTTTCGCAGTGCTTGCAGCCTTCGATGGCGGCCGAACCGGTGTCGCCGGAGGTGGCGCCGACAATCACTACGCGCTCACCACGTTTTTCCAGCACGTAGTCGAGCAGACGACCAAGCAGCTGCAAGGCGAAGTCTTTGAACGCGAGGGTCGGGCCGTGGAACAGCTCCAGCACCCATTCGTTACCGTTCAGCTGACGCAGTGGTGCCACGGCGTTGTGCGAGAACACGCCATACGTTTCTTCAAGAATCTTTTTGAAATCGGCATCGGGAATGCTGCCAGTGACGAACGGGCGCATCACCCGGAAGGCCAACTCGTGATACGGCAGGCCGGCCCAGGAAGCGATTTCTTCCTGGGTGAAACGTGGCAGGTTTTCCGGGACGTACAGACCACCGTCCGTGGCCAGACCGGCCAGCAGGACGTCTTCGAAATTCAGGGCCGGTGCCTGGCCGCGGGTACTGATATAACGCATGACTGGCTCCAATAGACAGTGTTCGCAAACCCGGGCTCGCAGGCGAGCCCGGTGAACGATAACGGCTTAGTTCAGGTGCTCGACGCGGATCCGTACGACCGGACCGACGACGCCCGCCAAGGTTTCCAGGGCGGCGATCGCGTCGTTCATGTGCTGTTCCAGCACGCGGTGAGTCAGCAGGATCATCGGCACCAGGCCGTCGTGTTCTTCGACTTCCTTCTGCATGATCGATTCGATGTTGATGCCACGCTCCGACAGGATGCTCGCCACCTGCGCCAACACGCCCGGATGGTCCTTGGCCTGGATGCGCAGGTAGTAGGAGCTTTCGCAGGCCTCGATCGGCAGGATCGGGTGGGCCGACAGCGAATCCGGCTGGAACGCCAGGTGCGGTACGCGGTTTTCCGGGTCGGAAGTCATGGCGCGAACCACGTCCACCAGGTCGGCGATCACCGACGAAGCGGTCGGCTCCATGCCGGCACCAGCGCCGTAGAACAGGGTCGAACCGGCAGCATCACCGTTGACCATCACCGCGTTCATCACGCCGTTGACGTTGGCGATCAGGCGATCGGCCGGGATCAGCGTCGGGTGCACGCGCAGTTCGATGCCGGCCGCGGTGCTACGCGCCACGCCCAGGTGCTTGATGCGATAGCCCAGCGCTTCGGCGTAGTTCACGTCAGCGGTGGTCAGCTTGGTGATGCCTTCGGTGTAGGCCTTGTCGAACTGCAGCGGAATACCGAACGCGATGGACGCCAGGATCGTCAGCTTGTGGGCCGCGTCGATGCCTTCAACGTCGAAGGTCGGATCGGCTTCGGCGTAACCCAGGGCTTGCGCCTCGGCGAGTACGTCTTCGAAGGTGCGGCCCTTCTCACGCATTTCGGTGAGGATGAAGTTGCCGGTGCCGTTGATGATGCCGGCGACCCAGTTGATGCGATTGGCCGACAGGCCTTCACGGATCGCCTTGATCACCGGAATGCCACCGGCCACGGCGGCTTCGAACGCCACAATCACGCCCTTCTCCCGGGCCTTGGCGAAAATTTCATTACCGTGAACGGCGATCAACGCCTTGTTCGCGGTCACCACGTGTTTTCCGTTCTCGATCGCTTTGAGTACCAGCTCGCGGGCAACGGTGTAGCCGCCCATCAGCTCTATGACGATGTCGATCTCAGGGTTCGTGGCCACTTCGAAGACGTCGTCGGTAATCGCAATACCGGTCGTTTGGAACTGAGGCTTTGGCGTGCGTGTGGCAATTTGTGCCACTTCGATTCCACGCCCGGCACGACGAGCAATTTCCTCGGCGTTACGCTGAAGTACGTTGAAGGTACCGCCACCGACGGTCCCTAACCCACAGATGCCTACTTTGACCGGTTTCACTGTGAACTCCCCATAAAACGGCCGACTCAAGGCCGGCCGTGAAAACAACCGCATACTCGCGGTTCTCTATTAATGGCTCGGCGAACGCTGCCGCCGAACCATGATCGTCAATGGCTGACCGTGACGATGCGAATTTATTTCGCGTCCAGCGCCAGTTTGGCGACTTGTGGCGCAGGCTGGTAGCCCGGAATGACCTGGCCGTCGGCCAAAACGATGGCCGGTGTACCGTTCACGCCGATCGACTGACCGAGGGCGAACTGCTTGGAAACCGGGTTATCGCACTTGGCGGCCTTGATTTCCTTGCCGTCGACCATCTTGTCCATGGCGGCTTTCTTGTCTTTCGAGCACCAGACCGCTTGCAGTTGCTCATCACCCGGCGAGCCAAGGCCCTGGCGCGGGAACGCGACATAACGCACTTCGATGCCGCGCTTGTTCAGCTCAGGCACTTCGGCGTGCAGCTTGTGGCAATACGGGCAGGTGGTGTCGGTGAATACGGTGATGTGCGATTTGGTTTCGCCGACCGCCGGGTACACCACGGTTTCAGCCACTGGAATTGCGTTGACCAGTTTGGAAACGCCCAGGCGTTCGGTCTTTTCGGTCAGGTTGACCGGTTTGCCGTCCTTGAGCTGGAACATGTAACCCTGAACGACGTACTGGCCGTCGGCGCTGGCGTAGAGTACGCGGCTGCCCTTGAGTTTGACTTCGTACAGACCTGGCAGCGGGCTGGCGGTGATGCTTTCTACCGGCACCTCGAGCTGGAGGTTTTCCAGGCTTTTACGAATGGCTTTGTCGGCCGCGTCATCGGCGACGGCAAAGGTGCTGACCAACGCAATGGCTGCGGCGGCGAAAATCTGGGTCAGACGCATGAGAACTCCTGAAGGCGGACAAATGGGACGATCAGAACGCCCGTGCCGAAACACCGGGTCATAAACGCCCATCGTGCAAACCGGCAAAGCCTACCACATAAGGCCCCTGTGGCCGAATGCGGGTGACGCAGGACCAGACGCCACAGAACCTGTGTAGCAAGCTGGCGA
>NZ_JBBWCB010000097.1:0-21583 GCF_039888995.1 Pseudomonas rossensis
GATGCTCTCCCCGCCCAGGGCTCGCGCGGCACCTTCAATCAGCAGGTCTGAACTGAAGTCGGCCAGATCCCGGGCCGCGCCCGGCCAGGCGCGCTTGAGCAGACTGCCGATGGTCTCGAAAAAGCCGGTCCGCCAGATGAAATAGATCGGGTAAATTCCATTGCTCAGCCACCACGCCATATGTTTCTGCGCAATTTCCAGGCCGGCGGACTGCGAGATCAACCCGCCGTGGGCGTAGAGCAACACGCGCAGTTTGCGATTCTCCCGCTTCGCCACCGCCAGGGCCTCGATCAGATGCTCCTCGAATATCGCATCTACATCGGCCGCTGAAGTCGTGACCTCTCCTTCGCTTGTAAATCGCCCCAAGGTGAGATTGACCAGGTGCGGCTGCAGCGCGGCCAGTTGCCCAGGGGTCAACCCGTGTCCGCGCGCAGTTGCGGACAGCTCTCGTGGTTCTTCGGTGGACCGCGCCTCGTGCTCATCGTGAGCCAACTCTGCATCCGCCGGGTCGGTCCCCCTCGGCATGCGCGACAGCGCGTCAATGGCATCACGCAGGACATGAGCCTGCTCACCGGGAAAGGGTCCCTCCTCCGGTTCACCGAGGCCACGACCCTGGCTCTGGCTGGCTATTCGCTCGCGCAGACCCTGCACCTCGGCCAGAATCTGCTGGTAGTCCAGGCTGCTGCCCGGGCACGACTTGCTCGACATCGAACTATGAAAGCGCAGGCTTTCCAGCGGCAGGTCGAATTTCTCCTGAACCAGGGCCACCACCCGCAATGCCGAATCGCGTTGCGGACCATCGAAGGGGTCACGATCCTGGTCAAAGTCCCCGATCATCTCGAACATGAACGGGCCGAACGAGGCATTGCCGTTATGCCCGGCAGCGCTCGCCGGTGGCTGGTTCCAGTTGCGCCCGAGCCAGATGAAACCTTGCGGATCAATGGTGATGTGCTGGGCAATATCACTCCAGCCATTGGTCTGGGTGTGGTATCGCCACATGCCGACGATGGTTTCATGCCCCTTGAAGTCCCGTCGGCTCGGTCGCCAGGTGTGATGCATGTGCACTGCATTGATTTTACGACTGAAGGGATACTGGGCAAGCAGCTGAGTGAACTGCTCCAAGCTGAGCCTGATAAAGGTCGGCGTCGACATGATGGAAAGCCTCTTGGGCAAAGGTTACGCAAGATGACACTGAAGGAAACTCTAGGCGGGAATGGTGCTTTGTCCATTGACGGCCAGGCCGGCCGGTCACTTGGACGTCGCACTGCCCAAAAAAGCCACTACCTGCCTCGTATCGCACCTTTCTGATTCAATTCGCCGAACTTGTAGCTGGTCGGGGTGGGAGCGGATACGCGGGGGTTGCGTACTTCCGTTGTTTCGTGGGGAAACGGCTTCACGGCAACTGGGATGGAAAGTGCCTTACACCTTGTACGCCTGCCGAAATCTGCGGCGGGGTCTTCCGAGTGGTCACTGCTGACCACCGGCCTGCAAGGTCACGGGACGAAGGGTGAACCGGGCAACTTGGCCGCGGCTATTCATCAGCGCCAACACGTCTAGAAAACCCGGGTGATTCAGAGTGACAGTGCTCCATGTGGTTAAAGCCCTGCATTTGGACGAACTTCACCGCCAGCGTGGGCACCACTACAAGTTCAACTCCAAAGCTAGGGCTTGGCGCCGATGGGGAGTTAAGGAGCGCCGATGCCCAGAGCTTCAACGAGCTCCATCAGCCATTGGCTCGCAAGCCCCACGAGAGTGTCATCAGGCGAGACGTCATTGGGCTCGATGTTGATATGGACTACCCAAGCACCATGTTTGGATGCCAACTCCGGGATATGGGCGGCCGGGTAAACATGCCCTGAGGTACCGATCGACAGCAATACGTCGCACTCGCGTGCGGCCCGATAAGCGCGCCTCAGCTCTCCATCCGGCAATGACTCGCCGAACCAGACCACATCGGGTCGAACGCGGCCACCACAATGAAGGCAACGCGGCGGTTCCTGTCGGCCTCCACCCGGCTCCATGTTCGCGGGCAGCTCGTTCGGATAGGGACGATTGCAAGCGAAACAACGGGCGCAAGCTATGTTGCCGTGGAGATGGATTACATCCTTACATCCCGCCCGCTCGTGAAGGTCGTCGACGTTCTGCGTGATAAGCGTCACGCAGGGCAGGAACTCCCGAAGCTTGGCGACAGCCAGGTGCCCATCATTCGGTTGCGCGTTACCAACAAGCGTTCGGCGCCACGCATACCAACCCCACACTAACCCGGGATCGCGCCTGAACGCAGCGGGCGTCGCTAACTGCTGCGGATCATAGCGAGACCAGAGGCCGGTGGACTGGTCGCGAAACGTTGCAATACCGCTCTGCGCCGAAATGCCGGCGCCGGTGAAAATGACGACATGCCGGGCAACTCGCAGGCGATCCACGGTTTTGGCAAATGTGTGTTCAGAGTTCATGTTCGGAGACAATGAGTGCTGGAGGGAAATCATACCTCGCGCTTGAGGGGGCTGATATCCTCGGCGCACAGTGCTGCAGAATGACTAACACCCCCCGGTATGCCAAACATAGGGCGCCAGGCAAGGCCAGATCTCAACGACAAGGATCGATCATGAATAGCCCTTTTTCTGACTTCCCGCCGTACGACGCTCAGCGCGCGGTGGAACGAAGAAAGCAACTGTTCGAATTCGTGCTTCCGAGCGACTGCGCAGCGGTCTACTACTTCACTGATGAGTCCGGGCTCTGCTCAGGACCGGCGCCGGCAAACGAGTACATAAGATTCGTGTTTCTGGTGAACATGGCCAGCGACTGCTCGACGTCATTCACCGGTACCTGGACTTGCAACGCTTTCTTCCTGGACGCCGAACCAACCTCCCGGCCCTCCCGTACACGGCACTTTCAGCTTGTTCATGAGCCAGAGGCAGACGGACTCGATTTTGCGCGGTGGGCAGGTATGGTCATGCGCTATCTGTCCGGCTTCCACCTGGGTGCCCAGATGCCAGCAGCCGACTGTCATGATCTCGCCACGGTACTGGAGGCTGTCGCCAACCCGCGTTTGAAATTCACTCTTATACGTCCGGTGGATGAGTATGAAATTGTTTCAGCGTTGAGCACCATACCCGACTACACGAATTTGCTCGCCATGTTCTATGGGCCTGTCGGTCGCTTCTGTCCTGTCAGCTCAATGGGAGAGATTTTTGACCTCCACCACAGTCAGGACGGTTGGTTCAAGTTTGCGGGGGGTATTCACCTTGATGAAGATTGCGCCGTGATGCTGCTCGGTGAACCTGTTGAGAGCCGAGACAGTTGATTTGAGCTTCATCGTGCTACTTCACATACGACTCGCCCTGGATCTTGGAGGTCACCCTACAGCTGCAGGCTGGGAACCCCCAATCCTAACGAGAGATACCATTGAAACTCGTGACTGAATCGCCACAGGTTTCGTAGACACCGTGATCGTCCACAGCCTTAAGCGGCCGGTCATGAATCCTAGAGAGCCTGAGCCGCCCCCAACGCCTTTGACCAAAGCATATGGACCCCATCGACCAGCTCCTTAGCAATTGCCATTTGCACAGCGGGATCGCGCAGCGCTTTCAGGTCTTGTCGGGTAGGGAAACGTAGATCGAGATTTTGTGTCGGATAACGCCAAAAAAGCTCTTCCGCCTTACCCATACTCTCCGGCACTGTTTGACTCAGCTTCAACAACGCTTTGAGTTCCGAAGGCTGCTCATCCTCTTTGGTGCAATAACCAAAGTAAAGACGGTGATCAACTTGGATATAGGCGTAGCCAGGAATCCCCGCCAGCGGATAGTACAGGCCGTAATACCGATTGTTCTTCGACTTCGTGTAATAGTTGCGGATAGTATCGCGATCAGCCGTATCCTCAGCTGCGGGCATCTCGGGGTACGTTGCCAGCCGGTAAGCCCGCATATGCTCCCATAGCTCCTCCTGCAAATCTACAAGCACCTCTTTATAAGCCTGATCAATATCAGCGACTAAAAGCAGGTTGTCGCCTTCACGCAGCTTTTTCTTCAGTTCATCCATGTATTTTCCTCCTTGATCGGTAGACGTCAGTCTTTTCAGCAACTCGATGTACTGGAATACACCCTCCCGCAAGCCTGCGTTGCGGGCAACCAAAGGCACACAAAGCTCCAGCCAACGCACGATGTCGGTCTCGTAGCTGATGAGGGTGACCTGTACATCCCTTTTGCTGTGCTCTGCGGGTTCGGAACCGTCCAGCGTCAGGTAGCAGTTCGTGATTTGCTGGTAACCCTCTTTTTTTACCAACTGGTCATAACGATAGAGCTGTTCGTAGGCATCTTGAGCATAGATTTTGTTTTCAATAACAATGGCTTGTCCTTTGGCATTCCTGATGAAGATATCGATGCTTTTGTATTCTGCCTGGACCGTCGCAGTCTCGACTTCGAAGTTCTCGATTTTCATAACTTCCAGAAACGCTTGGAGCAACCCGCTGCCGCAAGCATGTGCGCCGCTGGGGTCTAACAGGAAAGCCAAAAATCTGGAGTGCAAATAAACCTCATCGCTATTCGTCCGCAGCACCGAAAATAGATTGAAACCTGGCTCTCGGTGGTGACTCGCTCGCATGAGCGCAGCGTGATGGAACAAATCACTCATCGTTTCATTCCTTTAAACCATGGATGCGCAGGAGATAGTGTCATTTTGATATCTTGCCGACTACAGTGTACTAATGCAATTTTTCGTAATCGCCTTGCGATGATTCAGCCTGGATAATCCCGTTTGATTGAATCGCCACTGGATTTCTCAACACCACGACCGGCCGGTTTGAGTCGATATTTGCCCTCTGTGAGCGTCTGCTATTGGCCGATTCTGTTGAAAAAGTCCGCCATGGTTTCCACAGCAGAAAAGTACGCGTCTGAGATTGAAATCCTTACTTTGAGCAGAGGCTTCCGGGCTCAGATTTCACGTAGCAGCGTGCAAAAAAGGTGTTTTCACCGGTCAATATTCGGGCAGTTTGGGCGGACCGACTTTTTCAACAGAATCGGCCGATCTCTGCCCTTCACAAAGGGCGGCTCGGGACCAACCTTCGAGGGCAAACAGCGCTTTCTTCCCTTTGTGGCTCTTGGTTAAGTTAAACCCCGGAGGTTGGCCCTGCCGGGGCTTCTTTGTTCTCTCTGTCTCCCAATGGGCAGAGAGCAGAGCGGATGATATCAGGTCATTTTTGGATCGTGTTTCTTCGGCCAGAGAGTACCAACCGTGGGCTACATGAATGCGTCGCTAGCCCAGCAAGATATCGGTCGGTTCCTGATGCAGCGGTACAACTGGCAACGGCCACACCAGTGCAACAGCGGGCTGGCGCCCGCTGTTGCCGAGGAAAAACTTAACGCAGTGTCCGGGATTAGTTGACCACTACAGTTGGAGCGCAGTTGAATTTGAAGAAGCGCTAGAAAGTACTCGATGGCGCTCCTTTCGAAGCCCCATCGGTGACCAGGAACTCCCCGATCAGTAACCTTCCATAAACAACACCGCTTCCAATTGCCGCAGGCTGTAGGTTTTGTGCAAGCGCCGATTGAGCTGGCTGAGTACCTTTGTCGACAATTCATTTGCGTCGAGTTGAGCTGGCCATGAGGTGTAGGCATTACGCCAGAAGGTGGCAGTAGCTCGCGGTCGCGAACCGCCCCTGCCAGCGACTTTCCCAAGGTTCGGATAGCTGTTTTTGAATGTGACGAGTTCGGAGTCGCTCATGCACTGTTCGGCGATTGCGATCATGGCCGTTGCAACCCGCGAATCGTAGATAACGAAATCGTCCGGGTAGAAGATTGCATATAGCTTTGTCCAGGCACTGTTCATCAATGCCGGTGTTTGACGGCTCTGACGTTCTGCCCGAGTCAGATTGTCCACAACGACCTGTGCATCGTCGGTCGGCAGTTGAACACCACCCCATGCACAGATATTCGCGAATAATGCGAGTACCTGCGCAGCATTGGCGTGCAGGTCACCTTTCAGGTCACGGGCCCGACCAATAAAGCCCTGCAGGTGTAAATCGGTCGCAGCGAAGCCAACTGATGGGTTGGGCCAGAAATAGCTGGATAAACGAGCATCGAAACCGATCACAGGCTGTTGCGGGTGATGGCTGCTGCGCATTTTGTCGTAAATCTGGAAGGGCTCCTGTTCGAGGAAGCAGGCAAGTCGTTCTTCAAGGACCGTGACCTGCGAGCAAGCCCGGGCAGGGAGCGGAGCGCCTTCGTTCGCGTCCAGCAACTCCTCCAGTTCTTCGATGGCAATTACCCGGTATAGACCCTCGGCGACCCGTTTGTATTTGGCAGGTTGCCCAGCTTTGACCCAGTACCCGGTATTTTCGGCATTGTTGGCCAGTTCGGTGCGGACATGACTTTCGCTGTAGAAGTCGAATCCCACTCGGTACCGCTCTACGTCAGCGTCTTTGACACGACGCAGAACCTTGCGCTCGTCGGCTAACAAGTCAGTCGCTCTTAGTTCACTTGCCAGCTTGCCATTTTGAATTTCCAGAATGATCGAGTCATGCAGCGTCACGCTAATGCTCCTTTGCGAGTTGAATTCCAATGCCGCTTGTTTGTTGCCGAATCAGGTCATGAAAAAAGGTTCTTCACGGAATCCCGGGAAGAACCTTAAAAAAGACGCCCTTCCAGCCGCAACAGATGTTCGCACCAGAATCTGTGCAGGCGTCCGTCAATGTCCGGGAAGTTGTGTGGATTTTCCAGAAAGGTAATCAGTAACCGTGTTGCTTCCATGTGACCCATCAACGCTGCATGTTGCAGCCAGTAGAGGCCAGTGGCCACATCATGGCTCATGGCGTCATTCAATGAAACTCGTCCCAATCCACAGGCGGCCTCCAGATCCCCTGAGGCGGCACCTCGCAGATACCAGATGTAGGCAATATTGAGGTTCGAAAACGCTTCATGGACGCCACCCAAAGCCACCGCTGCGCGCTGGATACCTTTATTGTATGCCTGTTCGTAGAAATCGGCGGCCATGGTCAGGTCCACTTGTACGCCCTTGCCATAGGCATGCTGTTCGCCCAGATTGAACAGCGCTTCACCACGTCCCAGTGCAGCCGCCAGTTTATTCAATCGCCAGGCCAGTTGGTGATCGGCGGGCACACCGCGCCCGTTGAGCCAAATCCAGCCCAGATCAATCAGCGCTTCGACATCCCCGCCAAGGGCCGCCTGACGCAGGTCTGAGTAGTGCAGGGCCAGTGCCTGATTTTCCTCCAGCTGTTGCTCCGGGCTGATCATATTTAATCCCTCGATCCCGCTCAGGTTGGGCTCGCCCGCCCGCTTGAACACACGCCGCGCCGGCATGCCGATACCAACTTCATAAAATTGCGGCCCCGCGGGTGCTTGAAATTCCAGGCATTCAGTCGACGGGAGAAGGGTCTCCAGTACATGGGTGATCGATATTTGCGTCACGACACTCGCTCCTCATTCGCTGTCTAGCTAGTATCTGCGAGCTAACGACAAGACTTGTCGCACAGGGAGCCAAACGAAATGGATCCAGGAACTAATGGCGCAGCCGGCAACAGGGGGCAAGCGGCCATCACCCGTGATCGGCGCAATCGCCTGCACGCAAAAATTGCTTTAGCGGGCAAGACAGGAATCACGACGGCGGAGCTTGGTATTTTTCTTCAGGAAGAAGGCTTCAAGGAAGAAATACGTACGGTGCAGCGCGACGTGCAGCATCTGCGTGATGATCAGGAAATCGTATTGGTTGATGGTGATAAACCACCGCGATGGTGTCTGGCCAAAACGTCCCGATTGGACCTGAATGGGGCGGTTACCAAGCTCCCGAAAGCAGACCTCAAAATGCTCAAGTCGGCCCGGGTAGCGCTGAGCATTGTCACTCTTTACGAACAGGCCAGCCACTTGCTGCATCAGGCTGCGCTGGATGACATTGAAGAGCAGTACCAGAGTTCGAAGGAATTGCTGATGAAGCACTTGCGCCACGAAGGGCGTTGGCTGGGCAAGGTGGTGATGGGCACTCAACAGCTGCAACTGCGCCAGGCGCAAATCAACGAACGCTGGTTGCATGAAGTGCAGCTAGCGCTGCTTGGGGGATACCAAATAGAGTCCCTGTATTACTCGCAAAACAGTGCTCAAGAGAAGCGTAAGGTCATCAACCCACTGGGTCTTTCCTATCAGGATTCGAGCATTTATGTGATTTGCACCTTTGAAGGCGAGGAAACGGTGCGCACATTGCCGCTGCAACGCTTTCGAGAAGTCAAACCGATGAGTGCACGTGGGGTGGTTGTGCCTGTGGGCTTCGATCTGAAGGCGTACACGCAGAGGCTGGTGGAGCCTGACCCGATCGCACTGAAGCTGCGAATCAACGAGAAAATGCGCGCTCGCCTGGATCCTAGCGAAACCCCGCTCGCCGAGTATCAGCGGTTTACACGGCTGGACGAGAAGTGGTGGTTGCTAGAGTGCGAAACGGACTATTCCCAAGGCCTAGTCTGGTGGGTTCTGCGCCATGGAGAAAATCTTGAAGTGCTGGAGCCTGCGCGGTTGCGTCAGAAGGTCGCCCACTGTGTGGCGACTGCAGCCAGCTATTACGCCGATAGTCCGGCCTGCGGTTGACTTGAGTCGGAACCTGTTTCGGACACAGATGCCGATCCATTACTTTAAGCATCCCCGGAACATCATCGACCAAGACTCGGTGTGAGCATTTGGGTCAAAAATGCATTGCCGGTGACAGTCTACGAAACTAGGGGCGATTCACTTTGGGCCCGTTTGATTTGCCTTGAGGAAGCGTTGTTTATCATTTTGGAAAGTGTAGGTCTCGCTGTTGTCTCGGAGAAAATCCGAGTGAGACCCGAGGTGGACACTGCATTGAGCATCATTTTTGGGCGGGCTGCGCCTAATGACTACGCATGCGTCAGAGCTGGGCTCGAAAGCTATATGGAAAATCTACGCTCCTCCACAGGTGGAAAGTACGCTCCCCATATGAGGATCGAGCGTAAGTGCGGGAGACTTGGTCTTTTTCGCTAGGTGATCTTGATATCCGTTTACAGCACGATAGCGAACTTGGTTGAATGAAGCTCGTAGCGTTCGATTTTCTGAGCTGGGTGATCCTGGTCCCCTCTGACGCTGCTTCCTTCTATATCTAATGTAGTGGTCTGATAAACCCCGGCGGCTAAAAATCGCATCAGCGCCAACATGTGAGGACGACTTAGTCGAAATTTCTAGCTCCGTGTAAACCGCTTTTTTGATCTGTAGACCCCTGAGGTTAACAATTCAAAAAAGTGTTTTACAGCAGCTTGCTAATTACGTTGGTTTCGCAACATGTGACTGGGGCGATATTTCCAGTTACACGCCCCCGTTGCGAAAAGGCCAAGTATCTTTGCCAGCGCCTGAGTTTCAGGCTGGAAACGTAAGCTGTTGGCTCGCCCACTCCTACGGACTGTCATGCTGCACGTGTGAATGCTGTACCCACCCTCAAAAGCCGCTTTCTCACTGCTGCCATGATGCCAAGCCAGAGCTCACCCCTCCAACCTGGGACGTCCCACACACGAAATTTTTTCCCTATGAATAGCGTTGAGGTAAACCTGCGATTGCTTGAAACTGACTCCTTTTGCAAACAGGCCCTAGACCGTGTGTGATTGCACGATCCATGTCGCCCTCATGGTGGTTGTAGCTGGATTCAGCGCCAAACCTGTAAGCCGCAGCTCAACGTGTCGATGAGATAGCAATGGCAGAATTAACCCGGGTACACGTGGCAGACTCGTCAGACTCCGTACATGTGGTGTTCATCCACGGTTTAGGTGGTGACGTGCGTGAGACGTGGATGTCCAATCCCCTTGATCACACGACGCTCTGGCCTAAATGGATTGGGGAAGACGCACAATGCAACGTCTGGCTTCTCAAGTATGGTGCCGCGCTCTCGGGGTGGACTGACAGTGCGATGCACCTTGCAGATCTTGGCGCAGCATTCATGTCGGCGCTGCTTTATGAAAAGGCACTTTCTGGACGACGCCTGATCCTGGTTGGCCACAGCCTTGGTGGGTTGGTCATTAAGGCGGGACTGGTGCACGCATCTACTTTGCAAGACCAAAACTTCCTGCCAGTTCTTCAGTGTGTATCAGCAATTGTTTTTGTGGGCACGCCTCATCAAGGCTCTACCCTAGCGACCGTGGCAGCGGCAGTATCAGGTGTGCTGCGTACTAACCCACAAGTGCACAACATGAGAGAGGACGATGCATGGTTGAAGATCCTCAATGGCCAGTTCCAAAAGCTGCAGAGTGATTGGAGATTCCAGGTAAAGGTTTTTTTCGAGACGCAGGGTGTTTTCCTAGGCCGAAAGGTTTGGCGTCTTGCGTTTGGCCCGCGCGTCATAATCGTCGACCGTAACAGCAGTGATCCTCAAATTGCCGGCGTCACACCTATTCCGCTCGACTACGACCACATCCAGATCGCCAAGCCAAAGAGCCGTGAAGCCATCATCTACAAAGCGATGCTCGCAATAATCGAAGCTATCCCGGCGACCACCCTAACAGCCCCGGCAAGCGCACAAACAGCTGAAGCGCAACCCACTGTTTTGACCCCAAAGTTTTCTGCTACGGAGCGCGAGGATCAGAGCTGCGTCGTCAAACATTCCTCATTGGACGGGAAACCTGCTGCCTCATCCCTACGTCTGACGCACCTACGCCAGTTAGCACGCGAACTGCTCGACGGAGGACTGCCCTCCTCCATTACATCACTGTTTCCGAACGCACCAGTTGCCGCGTCACAGGCCTTGATTGCGCTGACATCTTTTGACCGTGTTGTCGTCGAAGTTGGCGAAGCAGGTGAGAATTCGTTTATCAGATGCCCCCTTCGGGAACTGGCAACCTCGGCAGAACCTAAGCACCTGGTCGTCGCGACTCCAGGTTCAGGCAAGACTCACGCGTTATGGCACATGGCAGACCGGCTGCTAGAAAGCTCGGATGTTGTCCCTTTATTCCTTCCGATCGGGGGGTTGACTACGTGGGATCAGGTTAAGGGAATCATCACCGATCTGTCCCCTGACTTATCACCGGATATGGTACTGCGTGATCCGAGAGTCTGCCTCTGCATCGACGGGTGGTCAGAGTTCGCAGCAGGGGAAAACATTGGAGAAAAGTCTAAAGCACTTAGGGTGCTGCAGGGTTCGCGCGTAATCGCCAATGCCCGGTATGCGGATGTCGGCGACACGGCCTTTAAAGTCTGGACGCTTGAGCCATGCCCTTCGCAGTTGGTAGCGCAAACCGTGACCAAAGCAAGGCCAGGTCAATCCGAAATGCCTAGCGATCTACTTGACCTCTTGCGTCTGCCACTGTTGTTGTCTCTGTACGTACTGTCAGGGAACAGTAGCTCAGCAACCGGAGCCCTTCTTCACGATTTTCATAATCGTTTAGCCCGCAATATGCCTGAGCGGTTTAGCGATGCGCTGAGTCGTGCGGTCGCGGCGGTAACCATTTCAGGCGATCGATCTTATAGCCGCTTGGTTTCACAACTTCGCATAGCCGCCACGCAGCTTGGCATTGCCGAGCCCGTGCGTCTTCTGGAATCGTTGGGTTCCATTACAAATCGCGGCGGGCTGGCGGTGCCAGTGCATGACCTGTATTGGAGTTGGCTCTGTGGATGCGGGCTCCTGCAAGGAATTGGAACGTGCGAAGCCATCAACCAATTGTCGACTCGGGAAAGCTACAGCCTCGCGCTTCAATCCGGCCAACCTGCTGATCCGTCGCTCATCGTGCAGACGGTAGCGAGCGACCTGTTACTCGCAGCCGAGTTTGATGCCAGTACAGGGTTGCAGCAACCACACCCGGCCATTGTATCTGCCTTGGATCGAGCGTTTTCGGATCCTCGCCTGGCGGTTAGAGGTCGGGCTGCGCTCGCTAGTTTGCTAAGCCAGAGACCACAGTACCTGCGTCAAGCTCTGGATATTCTAAGCGAGCTGTACCGGAAAAAAGCAGCCCAGCCAATATGGATACACGCACTGGAAATCACGGACCTGTTTGCCCAGAGAGGCATCGTCTGCGAATGGTTAGGTTCACCAGGGACGGAGTATCTCCTTGACGCCATTGCCAGAACAGGCGGTGCTAACTGGGTTGATTGGCTGGAGCAGATGGCGTCAGCTGGCAAAATCACCTGGGAAGAAGCACTGGCCACCGCGCTTGCCTGCAGCCCTGAAATACCGCGATGGGGTATCCATCGACTTGACGATCTGTACAGAGATGCTCCCTGGAAGCTTAAGCTCGCGGCCAAGCGACGCTCCAACGCCGCATTGGCAATGACGATCGCGCAAAACTATGGCCGCATCATTGATGAAGTCATTTCGCGAGGCTCCAGCGGCTGGCTCGACATCAATCAGGTGATTTTGGACTGCGGCGATGATCGAGCGTTCGACGTTCTGTTGGCAGAATTTGGCAATATGAGCCCGGACGCTCAAAAGCTGCTGGCGTACGTGATCGTAGATCTTGGGGACAGATGGGTCGCGGAATTCCAAAAAGTCGCCTTCGCCCTGCCTGGTAAAACCCACCACCACAAATTGGAAGAAGTCGTATCGCCCGATATTGATGATGAAACTGCGAGACAATGGATCGCAGCAGGCCATCACCACATCGGCTGGCGAGTGCTCATTGCACGCCACGGGGTAACAATGCTGCCGACCTTGATCGCCGACTTACCGCTCACCTTCGACAATGTTCATGTAATTCCTGCTCTGGAGCACATGGCGTATCTAGACAGTACGCCCGATACGCTCATCCCTGAAATTTGGAGCCGCTTCAAAGGACAGATGCAGCCTAAAGCAGTCCAAGATGCCCTAGCTGCAGTCGCCAAAGCAAAACCAGGCGGAATGCGCAGCATCGTTGATTTTTTAAGCCGTGCGTCTTTTTCACTTCCGCAGATTCACCTAGAGCAAGTGCTCCGGCTCTATGCAGCCTGGCAACGAGAAACACATTCGCAAATCCAGATCGATACCGGCGAGCACTCATTTCCTTTTGATGTTTATGTTGCGTCCCATGTGGCGTATCGCCATTGGGACAGTCATTTTGCTCCAGGTATGCTGGCAAGGATTCCTGAACTGGCCATCGATTTCGTCCTTAACCATTGCTCAGCTGACGATGGTCGAAAGGAAGAGGTCTTAACCGCCCTTAAAAGCGTCAAATCCTACCATCCCGAACTTTTCGAAGAGATGGTTGCGACCCCCAAGCTAGCTGCGCTGATCCCGAGAGTGTTCAGCGAAAGCTTTGAGTCTTTTCCTGAGTCGGCTGTGATCAGGGCCATAGATTGCGAAGACATCAACCAAGAACAATTACTGTATCAATTAAGTAAATCGAGCAACCCGCTACACCGTCGCGCGCACGTCGTGTTGATCGAGCGAGTGCTTGAGAATGAAATAAACCTGAACCATTATCGCTATGTCGGCAATTGCCTCAGAGCGCACCCACGTTACGATTTGATCAACCTACTCAAGGACACGGTTCATCTGAAGAATGAAAACGCCGTGTGGTTCATCCGCCAGGTAGAAGCTGTGCGAGGGGAGCTTTTCATCGACGAGTCAGGACAGTTTCTTGCGTGATGGACTGCGCCGCGGGTACGTAACGGCTGTTGACCAAATTCCCACCTGCAGACTTGCGATTCGGGGTTGGGTCTCAGCTGTCCCAATCATTCGCTTTATCTCTCGTGGTGTACGCACGACACGAATGAGCTGTTCATAAGCTTCAGCTTGGTAAGGAAGATCCGACGCCGGCATCTCGATTCCGTTGTTTCGCATAGCGCTGAGCAAAAGAGCTTTGGCATCGTCCTCAAACATTGGCCTCAGCGGGATACGCTAGAGACGACGTTGCCTTTCGACCCCGAAATCTCATCAGAATTTGTGAGCCGGGTCGTGCGATTAAAATATTCCAAATATTGCATTCGTTCATACCGAGCTGATTGGTAGGATTGCAACACTCCGAAGGCATGAGATTCGAGTCCCGCCTGCAACCCGGACGACAAAATACCGTCTGCAACCTGCAACCTGCAACCTGCAGCCTGCAACTCTGTGACTCATCCCCTGAATTAGAATCGCGGATCAATGTTATGCCTACGACCACCATCATGCATTTGTCGGACTTACACAGGGACGCTGAGAGCCGTATCCGGACAGCGACGTTGCTGTCCTCGCTTGGCCGGGATATGGATCGGTACACCGCTAATGAAGGGATTCCCAAGCCTGACCTTGCGGTTATCAGCGGCGATATCGTTTATGGCGTTAGAGGCTCCGATACTGACGGTGATGCCCAGCTCGCAAAACAGTACGACGAAGCGTATGAAACGTTAACAGGGCTGGCTGATCGTTTTTTTGGTGGCGACAGGGAGCGCGTCATTCTGGTACCAGGCAACCATGACATCAGCATGCCTCACGTCAGCAGGGCTCTGGTACCTGTTGCCATGCCCGAGGATGCCGAAGGGAAGAAAAAACTTGCCCGCGAGCTGATGGAGCCCGAGTCAACTTTAAGGTTAAACCTTGATGCATTTGAGGTGCTGAGGATTGCAAACCTGACGCTCTACAACCAGCGCCTTGAACCGTATGCGAAATTTTACGAGCGCTTCTACAACGGGGGACGAAAGTTTTCACTCGTGCCGGAGGAGCAATACTCGACACACGACTTCCCAAAGCTCGGGGTGTGCATCGTGGGGTTTTCGAGCTGCCATGACAACGATCTCTATAACCGCACAGGCCATATTTCGGTAGAAGCCATCACGCGGGCGATGGATGAAGCCAATCCCATAGTCAAGGATGGTCGCCTGATCATAGGCGTTTGGCACCACAGCATTCAGGGTGGGCCCAAGGAGAATGACTATATCGAGTCCGGATTTCTGCGGCACCTTATGGATGCGAACTGCTCCATCGGAATGCATGGCCACCAGCACCGCCCTGAACTCCTTGAAAACCGTTTCTCCGCAGACAGTCATCGCCATATATCCGTGATCAGCGCTGGCACACTTTGCGGTGGCCCCCACTCGCTGCCCAGTGGACGGATGAGGGCCTATAACCTCGTTGTGCTCGACCAAGACGAAGGGGTCGGTACGATTCACGTAAGGGCCATGACCAACTCGGACTTCAGCTCGCCTATCTGGGAGCGAGGTCATGTTGCCGAATTCGGCGGCAGCTCCATGAAGTTTAAGCTCGCACAGCGGAAGGCGCAGGGGCGTTCAGCCTTCGACGCTGCCGGTAAGGCAGACCAACTTATCCATCAAGGCCTGCCTGTAGATGCCTTCGAACTGGTTCGGATGCACCTGAGTGATCCGTGGGCTAGGCAGATTGCTGCTACTGCACTAGCGGCATCAGAGAACTGGAAAGAGGCTATCAACCTGTTTAGCCCTCCCTCCTCTGCTGCAGATTTTTTATTGCTATGTGACGCCTACGAAGCCTTGTGTGATTGGGCTTCGCTTCGGGCGCTGATCTCTTCAAGCTTTGCGCGGGAATGCCCAGAGCTGGCTGTTCAGCAGCGTATCCAAATATCTCAAGCGACTCTGAAAGGTAAGTGAACATGTCGACGAGTATTCCTTTTCAGGTTGAGACTGATCGTGTGCTTGAGATTCTCTCAAAGCAGATTTACGACTCGCCATTCGCCATGGTGCGAGAAAATGTTCAGAACAGCTATGACGCCATTCTCATGCGGGCCGACGTAGAGGGCCGGCCGCTTACCGAGTACCTGATCGAGGTCAAGGTGGCTCCCGGGACGATTTCGATAACCGACGACGGGATCGGGATGTCCGAATCCGTGTTGCGAGACAACTTCTGGAGAGCTGGCTCCTCTGGCAAGAACACAGAGAGCGCACGTAAAGCAGGCGTAATTGGTACCTTTGGCATAGGCGCGATGGCCAACTTCGGCGTGTGCGCTGAACTCAGCGTCACCACTCGCACATCAACCGACGAGGTTGGCTATCGCACCACAGCACAAAAACAAAACCTCAAGATTGGCCAGGACTGCATCACTTTCGAGGAGCTCGACGAGTCAACACCGATTGGTACGAGCATCCTGGCGACACTGGATGAGAACACGCAGCTCGATTTGCTGGGATTGAAAGCGTACGTAGGTCAGTTCGTCAAATTTCTTCCTGTTCCGGTTTTCATCAACGATGAGCTGGTTAGTCAACAGGATCAAATGGCATCGATTGGCATCAGTGGGTGGCAGTCCATCGGCAAAACCAAAGTGCAAGCGGACGCGCTGACATTCGAACTGGAAGCTTACATCTCAGGCAATATCGGCGTTGGCGTCGTGTGCACTGAGTTCTGCCTTGACGGTACTCCAATCAAGGGATCGCTGTGCCTTCGCAGTGGCATGGGTTCTATAATGGGATTGCGTTCCAGCTTTGGTCTTGCGCCCCTCCCTGTTGCCAGCACCTATCAATTAGGCGGGGTTGCGGATTTGCCGTTTCTGGTGCCTACCGCAGGCCGTGAGGCGTTAACTCGTGAGTCGATTGCAGAGGCTTCGAGGATCTTTCCCCCACTGGAGCTTCATCTCACTGAGCTACTCGCAGTCCACCCTATAGCGGACAGCTTGGCCGCGTTTCAACAGTATGCAGTGAATTCAAACAGGACTGATTTAGCGAAGCGGATAAAAATCCAGGTGCAAGATGGGGAGGATCAGATCGAATTGGGCATGCTGCAGACTCATTTCGCAAATATTGAGATGCAGTCCTATGAAGGTACCGACCCTGATCTGATCAAAATGTTTTCAGGCTCAGATATACCGCTGCTTCGGATCAGCCAAAATCAACCTCGTCGCGAACTGCAGCGGCGATATCTGAGCCAGATCCTGAAAGTCCCGAGCATCCCCAATCATGCAACGGTGACGAAAGAGTACGGGCCTAGCGAGCTTACGCGTGATGAGGTGAGTTTGACGTTCGCTCTGGCGAAGGTACTGCGGAACGACTATATGCTCGACGATGTGAAGATCATTTGGGCAGATATCACTCATGGCGTGCCCCTGATCGCCAAGATTCTTGGCGATCAGGTGACACTCACGCTATCCAGAAAATGGGCGCCCCTGCGAGCGATACTCAGCCACATCCATACATCCTTTGACCTTTTGGAGAGCTTCACCAAGGATCTGGTAAGGGTACATATCTACTCGCACATTCAGTCTTTCGTGCCCAGCTCTCAGCGGTCTGGACTTGATGCCCTGCAGCGCTCGCTGGAGCGCAAGAGAGAGCTATACCGGCTCGATCGCGAGGATAACGGCGCGCTAGAACCACTGATTGCCGATTATTTGAGCGGCAAGGTTGAAATCACCCAGGTTCTGAAAGCGGCTGTGGCAGCGACGGCCGTGCAGACCCAGCATGTAACCCCGCGCCAAGTAGGAACGGTTGAGAAGGTTTTACCAGATGTCATCAGCGCGGCAGTACCTGCAGCGACTGGTCAACCCGTCGCGGCTCCGGTCGCAGGCTCGCCAATTTTGCGACTCGACACCAGCATTGATGAGCGCTTATTGACGACAGATCAAGAGCTGCCACATCTCAACAATTACAAAATGTTCTTGGCACTGTCTGATCGATTATTCCAGCAAGAGCTTGAGTTCTTCAAATGGCCACACTCGACCCAAGTGGCATGGGCTGGGCGTCGCATTGTCTACTTGTTCTCGGGAGCAAATTCGGGAATAAGCCTGTATTACGACATCGAGCTTCGAGGGCTGCGAAACGCCGGTGATGCGGGTGGTAGTGCGTTAACCACGACGACCATAGTCGCCAACAATCGCATTCTTGTCCCAGTACCATCGGCGTTGACAGAATGTTTCAAGGTGACGGATGGGCCGGTCGAGTTTTACGTGAGGTTCGATCTACTCATGCACCATGAACCGTTGGCGACAGGCTCCATTAGAGAGCCGGCATAGCAAACTGCTATTAGGCACACCCAAAGCCAAGGATCTAATTGCTCTGCCTTGGGACTGAGAGATCCAGACAGACAACCTGGCCCAAGAAGTTGGGTCAGGCTTGGCCGATAGGCATTACGAGATCTAGCTCATGACGACATCGAGCTTACTTAGCCCCCGTCTGCGCTCAGGATTTGATCAAGGCGAACTATTCGAGAGATGCCTCACGTGCTCCACTGCTGAATAAACCGGCCGGGAGTGCGCAGAAGCGGGTATTGCCAATGCTCACAAAGTCGAACCAATTCATCGACCACGTACCTCACCTTGGGCTGTTGGCGTTGCCGAGACTTCGCTGACCCAGTCTGACTCCTCGCGAATCATTGTCTGTGCTGGATTTGTGCGGGTTTGGAGATGGGGCAGTCTGCCGCGGCACGTGGGTCAATTCGGCGTCGGCGTCAGCGCATGTAAATTCGGTAATGGCTGCGATCGACTTTTGCGCGAATCTAACGATATGTAATCATCGTGATGAGTGGCTGATCACGCACCTGCAGAGCGGTACCAGGCCCTGTCCGCCTCTCTACCTGCGCCTGCTGGGCGTCCGGTTACAGAGAGCCCAAGCAACCTACTGTTCCCTTGGATCCACGCTGGGTACCATCTGGAAATCTTGATTTGATGGGGTTTCAGCGGGAATGGATGAGTACAAACTTTACGTCGAAGACACGAGCGGCAAGCTCATAGACAAGGATCAATTTGAAGCAGACACCCTGCGTAGGGAGCCGTGGTACCAGAGCGGAAGTGGGGAAAAGCTCTCGCAATTCGCGGTATGCCCGGCTTGCGACAATCCGATTCAGCTGGTCGGTCTCTATCAGTTACCTGAAAACGTGAAGAACCCATACGGGAAACACACGATGTCGGGCATCCGAGGCATCGCCCCGCTGGATACCGAAGCTCGTGACAACTGTCCGTACTTCAAGCCACGTCAGCACCAAAAAAGTGATCGTAAGGCCAGGTTTGATGGGGTTCCGCGGAAAATCATCAAGCTGCTGATTGAGCAGTTCGATCGCGTGGTTTACATCCTGGAGAAGCAAACCCAAGTGGTGCTGTCCCCGAGGGCGTTGAGGGGAATGCTGGAGCGTTACAAGGGAGAACAGGGCTATCTCTACACCGGAGCGACGCTCCGAAATGTGCCCTGGATCTTTGCTTACATGTCGGACGCCACACCCCTGTTTGCCCAAAAGGTCAATGGAAACAATGAGCTGACGAAAGCAATTCTCACCCACGTCCCCAAGGGCAAGATCGATAGTAACGGTCGCCTGGATACTGCGACTAAAGGTGCCTTTATCGATCTCAAGATGAGTTTCATCCGGCATCGAATCGTCAAAGATAGCGAGGCGTCTGGCTTGATTGAGAGCATGGTGTTTGTAGTATCGCAAAGCCTCAAGGGGGACCTTGTGGACGTTCACAAGGACGTCATCACCTTTGAATCGCGTTGGTTCGAGCGCCTCATCCAGATGCCAGCGGATCATGCATATCGAAGGATGGACAGGGTTGAGCTTGCTAGGGAAGTACTGGGCGATCTGCTGTAAACGCTACGAAAACGCCGCCGCATCTGCAAACGGCCAAGAAAAGCGAGATTCGGGAAGTATCTATGATTTGCGTGGATTGCGTAACACCGGCTCCACTGAAGAGGTTGTTCGACACCCACGGTACGGAGGCTGACTGCAAATACTGCGGTCGACAGGGGTGTTGACGCCGAGGCCGAATCGACCCACGTGCCGAGGCAAGACTGACCCATCTCCAAACCTGCACAAATCCAGCACAGACAATGATTCGCAAGGAGTCAGACTGGGTCAGTGAAATCTCGGCAGCTGGGTCAATTCGGCGTCGACGCCAACAAACAATGCTCTTACGGATAAAACGCAATGAGACCATCAGAGGTAATTGATGCTTCATCACTCTGCGTATCAACGCTCGCTCAGCCGCCATGACACCTTGGTCATTCTTGAGCTGGAGCCGTGGCTGGAGGCGACTCAAGGGTCTAATTGATTCTGTATGCGTCGCACTTGCTTGCTGTAAACCACTTTTTGAATTGTTAACCGCAGGGGATTACAGATCAAAAAAGTGGTTTACACGGAGCCAGAAATGCCTACCTATCGGAGTTTGTCCGTCCTAAGCCGGTGAAGAGATCGCGCAAGACCGTCGCTATCCGACCCAAGGCTGACGGTGGCGACCGACAGTTCTTAGCGGTCGGTGGACAAGTTAGTGGCCGAACTGGCCAACGAAATATAGGAAGGTCTAGCGATGTATAGCGAGTTTTGCTAGATGTCGCTAGATTTGCGTATTAGTTGATCGCAATCATGATCGCGTATCTACATGTGCTTGTTGGCGCTGATTGAAAACTGACCCACCCTGCCGATTGCAGTTTGATCTAGGGCGGGTTACTGCTTGGCGAATCCGATGACCCGTGTCCTCCTACTCGAAAACTAATGGGCGTAAATTGAAAACCTGGGACAGTTTTCAGCCGGCAGGACAGCCTGTTATCAAGTCAATGCTCGGTCAGCGGCACAGTTTGGCTACACCATCATATTCTACTGATGCCTAATCGCCATTATGCGCAAGAAGTTGCGCACTTGTTCGCAAAAAACCCCTCCAACATCGCTAAGCGCCAAGCCCGCCGTGGCCTGTAGTCGAGTGCGCAAGAAGTTGCGCAGTACTGCGCAACTTCTTGCGCACTTTATGGGGTGATTTCCCTTGAAACTCACTCAAGTGATTGAGAAAACTCGGCCATCCCCCCGGTTTACTTGGCCCTAAACTTTTCTGGCACGGACCTTGACTACAGTCAGGCACCCACCGGGCGATATCGCCTCCCGGGCACCCTAAATTTTTAGCAAGGAGCACATCCATGGCTACACCAGCGTACATGTCCGTCACTGGCGAAAAACAAGGTCTGATCACTGCCGGCGCATTCACCGCCGACTCGGTTGGCAACACCTACCAAGAAGGTCACGAAGACCAGGTCATGGTTCAGGCTTTCAACCACGACGTAATCATCCCGCGTGACCCGCAGTCCGGCCAACCGACCGGTCAGCGCGTACACAAACCAGTCGTGATCACCAAGGTCTACGACAAGTCTTCGCCACTGCTGCAAGCCGCTCTGACTTCCGGAGAGCGCATGAGCGAAATCGTTATCCAGTGGTTCCGCACTTCGGCCCAAGGGACCCAAGAGCACTACTACACCACCAAACTGGAAGACGCGATCATCGTCGCCATCAACAACAAAATGCACAACTGCCAGGATCCGTCGAACTCCCACTTCACGCACCTGGAAGAAGTGCAGTTCACCTACCGCAAAATCACCTGGACCCACGAAGTATCCGGTACTTCGGGTTCCGATGACTGGCGTCAGCCAGTCGCTTAATCGCGGCTGACCGCTTCACGCATCGGCCAGCTCTGCTGGTCGATGTTGTTTACGCCTTTCCAGAATTTTGCGTCTGCTGACCCCTTTTCCTGGGGCTTTGGCGAACGCCGCTGCACTGCACGAGGAACAAGGGATGTTCGCGCTGGCCAATCAGACTCACTTTGCCCTGACTATCGAAGGACTGGACAACGATCTCCAGGTGCTTGCCCTGCAAGGTCGGGAAGCCATCAGCCAGCCTTTTGTGTTTGAGGTGGAACTGGTCAGTGAACAGCCGTCCCTGGACCTCGAAACCCTGCTGCACAAACCGGCCTTCTTGCAGCTCTCGCCTGACG
>NZ_JBBWCB010000098.1:0-21398 GCF_039888995.1 Pseudomonas rossensis
ATCAAGCCACAAAAAATGAAGTAGCTACGCCGCGAATGGCCTCCGCGCCAGCATGATTTGATTCCTCCCCACCTCAGACGCCGCCTGTTTGGATAGGTGGGGTTTATGGATCAGTTACACTATAACGACAGTTACTTCTCGCTGTTTTTTACTAATTTAAGCGGAGCAGAAAGGGAGATTTATTACGCAAGATACAATGCGCCGAATGAATGGATAAATAGCCTGGAATTGATGTACGACGAATGATCGTTCACCTTTCTGGAACAATAGCCGGAGCCGCCACCTGACCAATCACCGGCGGCGGAGTCCGACTTTTTCTGCTTAACCGCTACGCGGCAAGCTCGACGTAGCTCGACTCCCCTCCTCCCGTCGCGCCCGACAACCAACCCCATACAAAGGCCAGAGTAGTACGTCCTGCGTGATCAACGCCCACCGTGCCCCGAGACCAGCCGGCAAGAGTCTCACCCTCCGTAGTCAAGCACTGATAAAGAAGCTCAATGGTATCGGGGCCTGTCACGCGTCCGACTTGATTACCCATGCGGATATGGCCGCCCTGGTAAGTACCCCAAATGGCATCTTCCTCGACATGGTAGTGAAATACGGTGCGCGCATCGGACAGTCCGTGGGCGTTGTCTGCTACCGAAAATCGGCGATTGTTCAAACGCTCGCTGATTTGAGAAAAAGGGATTTCCATAAATGTCGCGTCCTTTAGTCGAGATGTTCCATTCCAGCCTTCGCTTAGCTTAAGCCATTTTGTCGCGACGGATGAAGGCACTGCTTTGGCCATCTCTGGAGCTGTGAACTCAGGAGCCACCACCGCTTGTCAGCTTCCCAGCACCTTCCCATTCCCGGTTATTCCAACGTTGTACACCCCCTCACATGGCTGGCCTAAATGATGAACAGGACAATTGCTGCTCTCACGATCGCGGGCCTGTTTGCCTGCTCGCTTTTCGCACTGGCTGCCGAAAAGGTGACTGAAGACTCTGCTGTGCCACCTGCCGCGCTTCCCGGAATCCACCAGGCTCAGGGCTCTGAATCCAAGGAGGACAAGGCCGACAAAAAAGGTGAGGAAGCTGCGGGTTCAAACTCCGGTGCCGACTCGGAAGCGACGGACAAAGATGCGGCCACCTCTAGCGGCTCGAAGGACGTTGAGCAAAAACCAACGCAGTATTGAGATAGCGGTCCACCCGCTTCGGCCTTAAGTGTTGCGTAACCTGCAAGAACTGAATTGCGCCTACAAAAAAGCCCACTGACCGTCACCGGTTCAGTGGGCTTTTGATTTGGCCTCTAGTTACAGAGCCATATCAGTCGCAGCATTAGCCTTCGGCGCCTTGGCCGGAGCAGCCGGAGCAGCAGCCGGAGCCGGAGCCACCACCTGACCAATCGCCGGCGGCGGAGTCAGCTGCAGCACCTTGGCGGTGTAAGCCCACTCTTCAGCCACCTTCTCAGGACTGCCATTCAACTGAGTGCCATAGCTCGGCACGATCTGGTGCAGCTTTTCCTGCCAGGCAGGACTAGCAACCTTGTCCTTGAACACTTTCTGCAGCACGGTCAGCATGATCGGCGCAGCAGTCGATGCACCCGGCGATGCGCCCAGCAAACCAGCAATGGTGCCGTCTTGCGAAGCAACAATCTCAGTACCCAACTTCAGCACGCCACCCGCGGCTTCATCACGCTTGATGATCTGCACGCGTTGGCCGGCTTGCCACAGGCGCCAGTCTTCGGCTTTGGCGTTCGGGAAGTATTCTTTCAGGGCGTTGAGGCGGTCTTCGTCAGACAGCATCAGTTGGCCGGCGAGGTACTCGACCAGCGGGTACTCCTTGATGCCGACTTTGGTCATTGGCCACACGTTGTGCGTGGTGGTGGTGGTCAGCAGGTCCAGGTACGAGCCTTCTTTCAGGAACTTGGTGCTGAAGGTCGCGAATGGGCCAAACAGAATGACGCGCTTGCCGTCCAGGACACGGGTGTCCAGGTGCGGAACCGACATTGGCGGTGCGCCAACGGAGGCTTTGCCGTAGGCCTTGGCCAGGTGTTGTTCGGCCAGGGTCGGGTTTTCGGTCACGAGGAACGAGCCGCCTACCGGGAAGCCTGCGTATTCCTTGGCTTCAGGAATACCGGACTTCTGCAGCAGGTGCAGTGCACCGCCGCCCGCGCCGATGAAGACGAACTTGGCGTCGGTTTCGGTTTTGGTGCCGTCTTTCAGGTTTTTGTAGCTGACGCGCCAGCTGCCGTCTTCGTTCTTGGTGATGTCTTGCACTTCGCTAGACAGTTTCAAGTCGAACTTTGCCGTGGTTTGCAGGTGCGCAACGAACTGGCGGGTGATCTCACCGAAGTTGACGTCGGTACCGATCGGAGACCAGGTGGCCGCGACTTTCTGGTTCGGGTCACGCCCTTCCATCATCAGCGGAACCCACTTCTTGATCACAGCCGGGTCTTCGGAGTACTGCATGCCGGCGAACAGCGGGCTCGCTTGCAGGGCTTCGTAGCGCTTTTTCAGGAACTTGATGTTGTCATCGCCCCACACAAAGCTCATGTGCGGCGTGGAGTTGATGAACGAACGCGGGTTCTTCAGCACGCCTTGCTGAACCTGCCAGGCCCAGAACTGACGGGAGATCTGGAAGGCTTCGTTGATTTCAACGGCTTTCGGGATCTGAACGTTGCCTTTATCGTCTTCCGGGGTGTAGTTCAACTCGGCCAGGGCAGAGTGACCGGTACCGGCGTTGTTCCAGCCATTGGAGCTTTCCTGGGCGACGCCGTCGAGGCGCTCGACCATTTCCATCGACATACCCGGTTCCAGCTCATTGAGCCAAACACCGAGGGTCGCGCTCATGATGCCGCCGCCAATGAGCAGCACATCGACTTTCTTTGCCTCTTCCGCTTGCGCGGACGCGATCCCCATCGACAAAGCCAGCCCCAGCAGGGCCGTGTTCATTTTTTTAAACATGTGTAGCACCTATGATAAAACGCCATCCGCCCTTCCATCCCCATGCTTGAGGCCCCTGGCTCACGGCATGCAGGCAGCATGCTGTGGGTTCCGCACTCATAAGGATTGGAGGGTGGGCACACAAGGCCGACGTGTCTCCATCGACCTCAGTTTATATGTCCCTACTGAACTGACTTTTTATCTTTATTGGCTTCAGCTACTTGAGCGACAGTGATTCTGTTGGCGCGTCTCAAGGACGCGCAAACTGAATAGGTCAAAGCAAGTTAGGGCGAAGAATATCACGACACGGCAAACCCGCGCGTCTGTTCCCGACTTGATAGTCCGGGCACGGGCGCTGAGCCCACTATACTCATCGTGATTTTCTCGACGAGCCTATGAGGAGCAGTCATGAGCGACAAAGACGATTTGCGCAAATATTCCTCCCAAGTGGTCGACGGCGTGGAGCGCGCGCCCGGCCGCTCCATGCTGCGTGCCGTGGGTTTCACGGACGAGGACTTCAAGAAACCGCAGATCGGCATCGCCTCCACGTGGGCGATGGTCACGCCCTGCAACATGCACATCGACAAACTGGCGATTGAAGCCGAAAAAGGCGCGAATGCCGCCGGTGCCAAGGGCGTCATTTTCAACACCATCACCATTTCCGACGGCATCGCCAACGGCACCGAAGGCATGAAGTATTCGCTGGTGTCACGGGAAGTGATTGCCGATTCCATTGAAGTGGTGGCCGGCTGCGAAGGCTTTGACGGTCTGGTGACCGTGGGCGGTTGTGACAAGAACATGCCGGGCTGCCTGATCGGCATGGCGCGACTGAATCGCCCTTCCATCTTCGTCTATGGCGGCACCATCCGGCCGGGCGCCGGCCACACCGATATCATTTCCGTGTTCGAGGCCGTGGGTCAGCACGCGCGGGGGGATATCAGCGAGATTCAGGTCAAACAAATCGAGGAAGTGGCGATTCCAGGCCCTGGTTCCTGCGGCGGCATGTACACCGCCAACACCATGGCTTCTGCGATTGAGGCGCTGGGCATGAGCCTGCCCGGTTCCAGCTCTCAGGAGGCCGTCGGCAGCGACAAGGCGTCGGACAGTTTCCGCGCCGGCCAGCAGGTCATGGAGCTGCTTAAACGAGACATCAAACCGCGCGACATCATGACCCGCAAGGCCTTTGAAAATGCCATTCGGGTGGTGATCGCCCTCGCCGGCTCGACCAATGCCGTGCTGCATCTTCTGGCCATGGCGCATGCCGTGGATGTCGAACTGACGCTGGATGATTTCGTCGAGCTGGGCAAGATTTCCCCGGTGGTGGCCGACCTGCGCCCCAGCGGTCAATACATGATGAGTGAACTGGTGGCCATCGGCGGCATCCAGCCGCTGATGAAGCGCATGCTCGCCGCCGGCATGCTGCATGGCGATGCGCTGACGGTCACCGGCAAAACCCTGGCCGAAAACCTGGAAAACGTACCCGACTACCCCGAAGGCCAGGACGTGATCCTGCCCTTCGACCAACCGATCAAAAAGGACTCCCATTTAGTGGTGCTGCGCGGCAACCTTTCGCCCACCGGCGCTGTGGCCAAGATCACCGGCAAGGAAGGCTTGCGCTTTGAAGGCACAGCTCGTGTGTATCACGGAGAGGAAGGCGCGTTGGCCGGTATCCTCAACGGCGAAGTCAAAGCCGGCGATGTGATCGTGATTCGCTACGAAGGCCCCAAGGGAGGGCCCGGCATGCGCGAAATGCTCTCGCCCACGTCGGCGGTCATGGGCAAGGGGTTGGGCAAGGACGTTGCGCTCATCACCGACGGCCGCTTCTCCGGCGGTTCACATGGGTTTGTAGTAGGGCATATCACGCCCGAAGCCTTTGATGGCGGGCCGATCGCGCTGATTGAAGACGGCGACAAAATCACCATCGACGCCGAAACACGTCAGATCACGGTCGATGTCTCCGACGCCGAACTGGCCGAGCGCAAGACCCGCTGGGTGCGCCCGGAATCCAAGTACAAACGCGGGGTGTTGGCCAAGTACGCGAAGACCGTGTCCAGCGCCTCGGAAGGCGCGGTGACGGATAAGTACCTCTAGATCAAAAGATCGCAGGCTGCGCCAGCTCCTACATCGATTGCGTACGTCCCGGATGTACGCAAACCCCGTAGGAGCTGCCGAAGGCTGCGATCTTGTAGCCCCGCATCAAAGCCGAAACCGATCCACCGACTGCGACAGCTTGCCTGCCAGGGTGGACAACTCATCGGTGGTCGAGGCGGTCCGGCCAATGACTTTGCTGTTGCCTTCGGACATGCCGGCAATCATTTCGACCTGATGGGCGATTTCATTGCTGGCCAGGCTCTGCTCACCGATGGTGCGGGTAATGTCATTGACCAGTTGCGTGGTGTTCAGCGTGGCGTCGAGAATTTCGCGGATGGCGCGCTCGACATCGGCGGTCACGGCCATGCCCTTGTCGACCTGCGCCACGCCCGCCTCCATGCTGGTCACCGCCTCGCGGGTGCTTTGCTGGATGCGTGACACCATCGTGGCAATTTCCTGGGTGGAGGCGCTGGTGCGTCCCGCCAGGCTGCGCACTTCGTCGGCCACCACGGCAAATCCACGGCCCTGCTCACCGGCACGAGCGGCTTCGATCGCGGCGTTGAGCGCCAGCAGGTTGGTTTGGTCGGCGATGCCCTTGATCACCTGGATGATGCTGAAAATCCCTTCGGACTCCTTGTCCAGCGTGCGGATCACCTGGGCCGATTGCTGCGCCGAACGCGCAATACCGTCCATGTCGTTGACCACCTGATGGATCACGCGACCGCCATCCTTGGCCAGTGCCTCGGCCTGATTGGCCATGTTCAGTGCGCGCTCGGCATGCCGGGTGATTTCCTCGATGCTCGCGGTCATTTCGCTGGCAGCCGCTGCCATGGTGCTGGCGGCTACACTTTGCTGCTGGCTGCTACCGGCCACTTCGTGGCAGCCACTGCTCAATTGTTCACTCATGCCACTCACGCCGTGGGCGTTGCTGCGCACGACTTCGATCATGCCGCGCAGGTCGCGCTGCATGGTAGCGAGGCTGCGAATCAGGGCGCTCGCTTCGTCGTTGTGAGTGGGCTCGACAATCGGTTCGCTCAGGTTGCCATGGGCGATGCTCTCGGCGATGCGGCTGGCGGTTTTCAACGGCCCCATGATGCTCAGCATCACCGAGCGCCCTTGGGCCAGCAGCAATAACAGACTGGCGATGAGGACACCGCCGAGGGTGAAATTGGCGTTGCTGATGACTTTCTGAGTGTCGGCACTGGTCTGTTGGGTGTTGGTTTCGATCAGTTCGCTGAGCGCGGCCATCTGATCTTCCAGCTGGCTGAATACGCTACTGAAATTGCCCAGTTGTTGCTGCGCGGCTTCCGGATTTTCCAGCGCCAGCGCGACGATGCGTTCGGCTGCGCTGATGTAGGTATCGAGGCTGGGCTTGATCTTATTCAGGCCCGTTTTAAGGGTGTCGTTAACCGGCAGCTTGAGGTTTTCACCGAGCATTTCACGAAAATTCGCTGCATGTTCCTCGGTGGAACTGCGCACCTCGGCTTTGCTGCTGGTGCTTTTACCCAACCCGACCAGCATCGCCGACAGCACGTCGGCGCGTAATGCGTCGTGCATCATGTCGGCTTCGAGGTGATTGTGCAGCACGGCCATACTGACCTCATTGTCATTCACCGCCTCAGCCATCTGGGTGTTTCCCAGGTAACTGACCAGACTCATGATCAACGCGGCTATCAGCCCGGTGCCAATCAGCAGAATCAAACGTAATTTTATGGACACTCTGTGGATCCTCTCTCAGCACGTTTGTCAGTGGCGTAAAGCCAACTGCGGATTGGTTTGCTGAAAAGGTTATCGACCGGCACGAGTGGTTAATGAAGCGAATGTCCATACGCGCATGTCTTTACGACATGCGGTATGTTTTTTCGGTTTTGAGGGCGCCTGAATCAGGCAGCGGAGAAGAAGTATCGCGTCAGGTGAAAGAAGATCGGCGCGGCGAAGCAAATCGAATCCATCCGGTCGAGCATGCCGCCGTGGCCCTTGATCATGGTTCCCCAGTCTTTGGCGCTCAAACTGCGCTTGATCGCCGACATGACCAGCCCACCGAGAAAACCCATCACCACGATGACGAACGACATCGTCAGTGACTGCCAGAAGCTGAAGGGGGTCATCCAGAACATGCAGCCGCCAATCAGCGTTGCAGACAGGCCTCCACCGACCAGTCCTTCGATCGTTTTTGACGGACTCACCAGCGGCGCTACTTTGTGCTTGCCGAAGAGCTTGCCGAACACGTACTGCAACACGTCACTCAACTGAACGACAAACACCAGATAGAACAGCAGCAGCGCGTTTTGGCCCGTGAATCCTTTCAGATCCAGGAGCAAAAGTGCGGGCGCATGGCTGATGCAATAAATGCAGATCATCACGCCCCACTGGATCTTTGCCGTTCTTTCCAGGAAGCCGTCAGTGTCCTGGCTCAGCACCGCAATCGCCGGCAACAGCAGGAATGAATACACCGGAATCAGCAGCGTAAACATCGAATACCAGTGCGTACCGATCAGAATGTATTGCAGCGGGATCAGGATGAAAAACGCCGAAAACAGGGCGTTATGGTCACCTCGTCTGGTCGGCGTCAGGGTGATGAATTCCCTGAGCGCAAACAGTGAGATGAAACCGAACAGAACGACCGTTGCATTGCCGCCCAGCAGGTAGGAAGCGAAGAAGATGATGACCATCCCCCACCAGGCATTCACGCGCTGATTGAGGTTTTCGATGGTCGAGACAGCGCCTTCCGTTTTGACCCGCCGGGCCAGCAATCGACCGGCCAGCGAAGCAATCGCCAGCAAGCACGCCAATCCAAAAAAGAACCACAAAAACTTTGCTTCAAGACTCATTTCGACAGCCCCACAATGGCGTTACGCGCGCGGTCCAGAAACACCTGTTTATCCTCGCCAGCAATCCTTTCCATCGGATTGCCGATACGGATCGTGCAGATGATCGGCAGAGGGACGTGTTTGCCTTTGGGCATGGAGCGATGAAGGTTTTCCAGGTAGATCGGCACCAGGTCGACATCGGGGAAGGTTTCGCTCAACCGGTAAAGACCTGATTTGAATTCCCCGGGCAGTGCCTCGGATGAGCGAGTGCCTTCCGGAAAAAAGATGATCGAATGACCCGCCTGCACCACATCGAAAATGGGCTCCAGCGCGTTTTTACCGGGCGCCGGTTTACGGTCAATCAACACGGCATTCAGGCCTTTCTGGGAGATGTACGACAGAAACCGGTTCTTTCCCCAGTAATCGGCAGCGGCGATCGGCTTCACATTTAACCTGGCCTCGGGCGGCAGGGCCGCAATGATGGCCAAGGTGTCCATGTGACTGGTGTGATTGGCGAAATAGATTCGCTGACGCGTGAGATCCGGCGGGCTCTCCCATCTGGCCGTGACGCCAATCAGCAGTCGAAGAACAGAAATCAGCGCATTACTGATCCACATGGTCGGCCCCTTTCAGCTGCCTGGTGATCGCCAGCGTTCGTGTGACGCAGGTTGCGACTGAGCCAATGGCGATGACAGCCAGCGCGATCAACAGTACGTAGTGAGTGCCGTAAACGCTGGCTTCGATGGCATTCAGCAGCAGTCCTGCGGTCATTACGGCCATTCGATGCTGCTTGGCCATAGGGCCGATGAAGGTCTGCTTGAGGCCAATCGAGCCGCCGAACACCCTGACATAAGCAGTCAGTGCCGCCGCCAGGGCAGCAAACCACCCGAGGTCGGATTGCCCAATGGCATACCCCAACCCTACGATCAGCAGGCTGTCGGCAATCCGGTCCGGGAATTCGTTGTAGAGACTGCCGATATCGGACTTCTTGCCGCCCTCTATCGCCACCATCCCATCGAAGAGGTTGCACAGAAGGCGCAACTGAATGCCGATCGCGCAGCAGATCGATCCAATGACACCGCTATCAATATTGAGCGCCACGACGCCGGCAAACGCGAAGACGATGCTGGCGACGGATATCTGATTGGGGGAAATGTCTCTTTTCACCAGAATGTCGGTGATGCGTTTTGCCCAGCCCGCAGAGCGCGTCTTGATGGGCCTTCTGTTGTCATCCACTAGCCAATATCCCTATAAATGATGAGCTACTACGTGTTGCATTGTAATGGCGAGTCGCGCTGACTACACCCAGCAATATGCAAAACCGCTGGCGGTGTTATCGAATTTTTTGGAACTCTGTTCCGAGCTTAAACTTCGGGGGGCACCGGTTATCCAGGCTACGGTGCCCCTACTTTCCCCATTTAACTTCCGTTGATCCGCGAATTTGGTCTGCGCCCAATAAAAACATATTCATATGCTTTAATTGATATTGTCGAGCAATCCCATCACCAGGGGGTGCCGTCATGAATATCAAAGCCCTGGCTTTAATGCTGTTGGCGTTCTGTGCTCAACCGGCCTGGAGTCAGAACACCCCCGCCGCTCCAGCCTCCGCCGACAGCGCCGCGCTGACCACACGCCTGGTCTTGCGCGACCTTTGGGTCGAGCATATTTTCTGGATCAGAAGTTACGCGATCGCCAACCAGGCAGCGGACAAACAGCAAGCCAAAGTCGCCGCTGACGCGTTGACGGCCGCACTGGTCAAGCAGTTCCCGGACAAGTTCTGATACCGCGCGAGGGCAAACCATGCTGGAAGGACTGGGCCGTACACAGCAGGACCTGCTCAATGCGTTGCTGCACCATGCGGGCGGCATGAGCATTGACGAGTTGGCTGATCATCTTTCGGTGACACGCACCGCGGTTCGCCAGCATCTGGCGGCGCTTGAGCGTGACGCCTTGGTGCTGCGCGGCGAAACCCGGCCGACGGGCCGGCGTCCGGAGCAGCTGTATCGGCTCACCGACCATGCGCGCGAGCAGTTCCCTCGCCAATATCAGATGCTGGCCAGTGTGCTGATCGAGGAAGTGGCCGACATCATCGGCCACGATGCCCTGGCTTCACTGATGCGCAGCATGGGCCGAAAACTGGCCCAGGACCGCGAACATCAGGTGGTTGACGAAGCCAGAATCGTGCAGCACATGAACCAGGCGGGATACGAAGCAGAGGTGTTTTTTCGCTCGTCCGACGATAAGGAAATCGTCGCGCATAACTGCGTCTTCCACCGCCTGGCCGCGGCCCACCCGGTGGTCTGCGAACTGGACCTGGCGTTGATCGGAGCGTTAGGCGGTGGTGAAGTCGATCACACGGAGTGCATGGTGCGCGGCGGGAATGTCTGTCGATTCAAACTGCGACCACTCGTAGAAAAGGCCGGCGAGCCTGATAACTCCGGGCCTTATGATCGAACAGATCGGGCTGATGATTCACCAGATTGATTCGTAAAAGCCCTCCTTCGACATATCCGCTTTTCTAGACAGCAGTTTTAAAAAGATAAAATACATCAATGATTTTTCAGCTCACTCGGTTGCGCCCGCTGCGCTTGGCTAGATAGAGCGCATCATCGGCACGAGTCAGAAGGCTTTCCACATCGTCACCAGCTTTGGCGATGGCGACACCAAAAGACGCAGTTACAGTATCTAGCACCTCATCCGTGCCACGAACCTTGATCCGCAGCGCCTGAATTTTCATGCGCAGCTGCTCAGCAAAAGTATGAGCACTGGTGAGATCAAAACACTCTTTCAGGACTACACAGAACTCTTCACCACCATAGCGTGCCGCCAGGGCCAGAGGCGGGATTGAGTTCCGTAACACCTGACCAACATGCTCAAGTACGCGGTCGCCCAAAGGATGGCCATACCGGTCATTGAACTGCTTGAAATGATCGATATCCAACATGACCAATGCCACCCCAAGAGGAGCGTTGATCAATGCATGCTCCAGCAAGCGAGTGAACGTAGCTCGGTTCAACACCTTAGTCAGCCCATCCAAAGATGCAGCCAGTTGGGCTCGCTCGAGCTTGTCTCTCAGACTCTTAATTTCATTTTGCGCTGAGTGCAGCTGGGAGAGGAACAGCTCTTGCTGATCCTGCATGACCTGGGTGCTCTGTTGCAGCTCGCTAAGAATGGCGGGTAACCTCTTGTCGACCGGCTCCGCGAGCATTTCCATGCAATGGCCAAGACTGGCTTGAAAGTTGAAACTGCCATTCACGCTACGCGAGACATTACGCTCCATGTCGTCAACCAGATCAATCGCTTGTTGTTGCCCTGCGCGCGCCTCCTCCAATTCGTCACGAATGATGTAATCGCGAAAAAGCTTCGTAGCAGATTCGGGAGGGAAACAGTCGAAGTCTTTGACCAGCCTGTCCAGATGACGATTAAGCTCTGGCTCCTGACCTTTGCTGTAGGTGTACCAGAGAGCATAGTGCACGGGATTCGGTGGAATGTTGTGACGCACCATCAGTGGTACGGCCTGCTTCAGCAGAGCCGCCGCCTCGCGGGAGTCCTCTGGATACAGCGTTAGGGCAGTCGCACGCGTCTCTGGTTGGCTCATAACGTCACTGTGGTTGGTTTTTATTGGCATATATGAAGTCGGGGGGCAGCATATCCTTACGTACGCCAAGCAGCCATACATAAGGTGTCCCTACTACCTGTCGGACTAGCTATAGGCCGAACTCTCGCGTTCAAGGAGATAAGGCTTTCAATCACCTTTATCACATCACCATTCTTATGCGTTCAAGCCGATCCAGCCATGGATATCCATGTAGATGTCAACAACCAATGATCAGCACGCTGGAAATCGAAAAGGGATCGTAGCTTTGTACTCTCTCACTGCCTGCGTTCCTGTCGATCACGGAATCATCCCAGGCATGTACCCAAAAGGCATTTCACAGGGAGCTCGATCAGATGCGTGCGGATGTTGAAGCCGGAGTGATACATAAATCAGTGCGCGAGCCAATGGACGATGGTGAGTCTAGCCCTGCGCTCGATGATTACCCTGGCCTGAAAGAGGCAGGCTCTGCATCAACTCAGTAGTGATGTTTTGGCGCCTGTGCTGCGGTAATCGGTACCTAACCGCCCTCCTCTTATGCAGCCTGTCGACGCATGGTCAGGATGGCTGCTCCGAAGCAGATGAACGTCGACTCAACTACCCGGCTGACCCACCGGGATAGCTCGGGACGGTTCAACACGCCCTTGGCCCAAGAGACCAGTGCGGCATACAGACCAAGAGACGTCACCGAGACCGATCACGCGAGCTTTATGGCTGCGCCCTGGATATCGTCACGCGCCGTTCGTAAGTCAATAGCGTCCTGGTTAAGTCGGTGAATCATGTTGAGCAACCGTTGGCGTAGCACTTCGTCTTGAAGCTGCTCTACTGCGCGCATCATATCGAGCGCCGCTACCTCATTGTTAGTGGCGACGGAGTCGAGCAGTTTGCGCATGCTTCTTGATGGTCGATTCATCTCCAACTCCTTGGATTTCAGTGACGCGAATCATATGGCCAGAATGTTTCGTCAGTATTTCAGCTGCACGAACTGGCTTGAATCACCGGCTCCGGCTCATTTGACGCTAGCTGGAGGGACAACCAGAGGGGTCGATTACGCTTGTAGCAACCCGTCATTGATGAAGCTAAGCGGCTCGCTCCAGAGCATCCAGTAAACAAAAAAACTCCCGAGAAAGCTTATGCCGAGGGGCCAAATGGATGATGGGTACTGAAACTTCGTGAGATTCGCGCATCTTGACGGAGCTGCTCAGGTAAACCGGTAGCACAGGCAAACCTTCTGCCAACAGCTCATCAACGATGATTTTGGTGCAAGCCGGTATGCCCGGTGAACTGATTGACCACCACCCCTTCCACTTTCAGTAATTCATTGTGATTGATACTATCGCGTCCCCATGGAGCTGGCCGTTACCGCCAAAGTGATCGTGTCGAGCAGTGCGCCCCGGGCGCTGACATCTGTTCGGGCGCTGGGCCTTCAGCCCACCCTTATAGATGAGATTTTCTGCGAGGCGCAGTTGCCCTATGGACGATGGACACTGCCGCGCCTTTCACCGTTTACGTGGGCATTTATTCTTCGAATTTTATGGTTGTGCGGGTTCTCAGGGAAGGTCGAGTCTGCCCGTAAGGCCAGAACACGAGCTAATACGGCAGCTCAACGACTTCAGTCCCTTACCAGCGAAGGGGCAGTGCTTCTGCTCGGTCATGGATTCATGAATCGAATGATCGCGAAGCAGTTGGAAGCTGCCGGATGGACTCGCAAAAAAAGCAACGGTAACCGTTACTGGGGCGCGACGACCTATCGAATGAATCAGGGTTAAGGCACACACATCTTCGTACGATGCTGGAGTCTCAAGTTCAAGAAAAGCTACAGCGCGATCCTGAAGCGGTAACGACCTATGCAGCCAAACCTGAATCAGAACGAAAGCCCTACACCAGCAAGCCAACGGCTCAGGACAAGGCCATGGTCAGGTATGTGTTAGCAGCTCCAGTAAACCTTCCACATCAGCTAGCGCAGGAGCATGGGCTCCGGCATGGCGGCAAGATATGGATGCGCAAGCCGCTGAAAATCGCAAGCGCTCTCCCAAGTCTGCGATCCCCAGCAACTCCGCAGCCAACCAACCAGCCATACAAGCGTCTCCTGCTCCAACCGTGTCTGCCACTTTCACGGCAATAGCTGGCTGCTCGAGTTGGCTGTCCGGGGTGTGGAGAACCATCCCGTGTTCCCCTCGGGTAAAAAGGATCTGTGCCTGAGGATTAAGAGCGCGAAGTTCATCCATTGCCTGGTGCTCGGTCAGCCCTGGATAAATTTGCCGAAGGTCTTCGTCGGAAAGCTTAATCATGTCAGCAAGAGTAGTCATCGTAGGGAAGGTCTGCTCCCGATAATGGCTATCCATTAAATTGCGCCAGTTCGGATCATAGCTAATCCGTTTACCGGTTTCCTTGGCCTGCTGAGCAATTTTAACCAGCCTGTCTGCGAGTGGCTGTCGAGCCAAACTGATGCAGCTGAAATGACACAGCTCTGCTTGGTTGCTCCATCCTTCGGGCATCAGATCTGGATCAAAAAACAGATCGGCCTCTCCAGCAAAAAAGTATCTTGGCGGACGGCTCGATGGAACAATGGCGACCAAGGGATCTCGGTCTACCCGTTGGATAAATCGCATATCCAGGCCTGCCGTCTCTGATTGCCAGGCTATCTCGTCGTCCAAAGAGTCCGTACTGATAGAACCCGCAAAGGCGCTGCTGACGCCCAAGCGACTTAGCGCTCGTGCCACGTTCCAGGGAGCGCCGCCTGGATAGCCTTTCCACTGTCCAGGGACACCCTGGACAAGGTCAGTCAGGGCTTCGCCAAATACTACTGCGCGAGGCAATACCATCGTCATTTCCTCAATTTTTTGTCGTAGGGATAACTGCTGGCTGATCGGCCGGACGCGTTCAACTATTAAAACCAGGTTTCCATTTGTATCCCGTATTGCCACACACCTCCGGCGTTGAAGTCCGTCTTGCCGAAGTTGTCTGTGGAACTGTATCTGTCCAGATCCGAAGACCAGTTCATGAAACTTGCGAACACTCGCAATTCGGGACGTGTGAGAAGGTCTCCAAAGTCAGGCTTGAATGTCGGAGCGACCGTGAATTTCCAGAAGTTACCGTCGACCGCATTGCGTTGCATGTAGCCCTTGGGGTCGAGGTCCATGGTTTGCCAGCTCATTTCGTAGGCCATCTCAAAATTGCTGTTGATTTCATTGGCCAACCGCACGTTCAGGGTCATCCAGCGGTAGTCGTCACCCTTGACGTATCTGTCCTTGCTCTGTTCGGCCAACAAGCTGGGGCCGATACGCCAGCCCGGTGCAATTGGTGTCTCACCATAAAGCGCCAGACGCAGAGCGCGGGCGTCGTCGATCAGTTCGCCATCCGAACCGATGTTCTTGACCTCTGCCCCCAGACCTTGCCCATAGAGCAGTGCCGTTTTGAAGAAGCCTTCCCTGCCGAAAAAGTTTTTCTGGTGATTGGCCAGCATGCTGTGCAAGCCGGAATCCGCAGGCGTCAGGCCCGCTTCATTGCGGCGAGTGCCGAAGTCGTTTTTCTTTGAGCCAATGCCATTGAACATCCACTGCCACTGACCATTATCGAAGAACTGGTTGGAGGTCAGGATGTAGCTTTCCACATCGGCATTGACACCGCCCTCACTGAAATCTCCGTAGTTACGCCCGATCAAGGAGTAATTCGAGCTCCAGTTCTTGTTCATCTGCACGTCGTAGATACCACCCCCCGTACCGGCCAGAAAGACGATGTCCGAGTCCAGCCAGTGGATATCGAAATTGTCTCTATCGAATCGCTTGCCCGCCCACAAGGTGGCGTTCTCGAACACTGAATTGCCCTTGAAGGCAGCGAGATGGTCGAGCTCTGTAAATACCTGCCGCACGTTCAGGTTGCTTTCGTCGGCCGTCCAGTCATTGGAGCTTTCCACTCCATCGGCGATGGACACCGTGAATTTTGAACGGGTGCCGTTCTGCGCATAGGATTCTTTCGAGAGGTCTATGCGCATGTAGGTGTCGTCTTCGTTACCCAGTCGCCCGACGGCACCACCGACTGAACCAGCAGGGGTTGTATATGGGCCGCCACGACCGCCACCAAGCCCATCGTTAATCAGCAATCCGGAGCGGGCGTAGCCCTTGAAGCTGAAGCCGTCAGTGAGGTGTCCGCTGCTGCCCTGCTTTTCCATGCTTTGCTGACGGGCTTCGAGTTTTGCCAGTCGAGTGTCCAAAGCAGGCGCCGAAAGGGCTGCTGCGGTAGACGCAACGGACTGCAAGGCGGGAGTGGTCAGTTTGATCTGCTGCAGCTCCCTGGCAAGTGCCTGGGTTTGCTGTTCGGCTGCGGCTGCACGCTTTTCCGCTGCGCTGGTACGAGCTTCAAACGCGGCCATGCGTTCTTCCAGAGTCGCGGCCTGAGAGGTTGCCGCCGATGTGCCGAGCACGCCTGCGAGTAGCCAGCCTGATGCTTTCTGCATGTGGATTTCCCTGTTTTGTTTTTATTGTTTTGTTCCCGCGACCGGCCATTTTTCGTGAGTTGTGAATTGTCGCAATCGACGAAAAAAAGGATGCCTCATCGCAAATACGCTGCTACATTTGGCGATGTTAACGTTAACTTTTCTAAAAACAAAAATAAAGGGGGCTCTATGAAACAGCTGAAATCTCTCCTTCCAGCAGCACTGCTCACCCTCTGTGCCGGATTTCCGTCTGTCTCGAGCGCAGTGGATTTGACGATCTCGTGCGGTGCGGTGGGTGCTGAATTACAACTCTGCAAGGAGGCTGTCGAGGAATGGTCGAAACAGACTGGCAACAACGTCGAGGTAGTTTCCACGCCTAACTCGGCGACCGAGAGGTTGTCGTTCTACCAACAGATCCTCAGTGCGCAGTCCACTGACATCGACATCATTCAAATCGATATGGTGTGGCCGGGAATGCTGGCCAAACATCTGATGGATCTGCGCGAGGTGCTTCCCGCCAACGCGACCCAAGGCTATTTCCAGGCACAGGTGGATAACGCCACGGTGAACGGACGGCTGGTGACGATGCCGTGGTTCACCGATTCAGGCCTGCTGTATTACCGCAAGGACTTGCTCGAGAAGTACGACAAGCAGGTTCCCCAGACCTGGGAGGAAATGACCTCTACCGCAAAGGATATTCAACAGGCTGAGCGCAACGCCGGGAACGCCAATGTGTGGGGATACATCTTTCAGGGACGCGCCTACGAGGGTCTGACGTGTAATGCGCTGGAGTGGATCAGCAGCCAACCGGAAGGCGGACTGGTCAATCCACAAGGTGACATCGTGGTCAACAGTCAGGCCTCAAGAACTGCTTTGGCCCTGGCGAAAAGCTGGGTAGGAGACATCTCCCCGCGTGGCGTACTCAATTACACCGAGGAAGAAGGACGTGGCGTATTCCAATCGGGAAATGCGCTGTTTATGCGTAACTGGCCTTATGTCTGGGCCCTGGTGCAAAGCCAGGACAGTGCCGTAAAAGACAAGGTTGGGGTCGCTCCCCTGCCCCGGGGCGGCAAGACCGGCAGCCATGCATCCACCCTCGGTGGCTGGGGCCTGGCGGTATCGCGTTACAGCGCCCATCCAAAACTTGCCGCAGAGCTGGTGAGCTATCTGACCAGTGCCCAAGAGCAAAAACATCGTGCCCTGATCGGTGCCTATAACCCGGTTATCGAGTCGCTCTATCAAGATCCCGAACTGCTCGCGGCAATGCCTTATTACAGTCAGCTGTTCAGCATTCTCAACGATGGGGTCATGCGCCCCGCATCCATAACTGCCGATCGCTATCCACGAGTCTCCAATGCGTTCTTCGATCGAGTGCATGGCGTGCTGGCGGGCGAGTTGCCTGTCGATCAGGCGCTGGCCGAACTGGAAAGCGAACTCACGCGCATCAAACGCCGGAACTGGTAAGCCACAAGGAAGGAAATCACCATGTCTGTCTCTACTACCCATGCCCCCTGTGACGAGCTCCTGCTCACCAGAGAAACGCCCGTACAACGTCGCCGCGTACGCGCTGCCTGGCTATTTCTGACGCCGATGTTGCTGTGTCTGGCCCTGGTGGCGGCCTGGCCGCTACTGCGCACATTCTGGTTCAGCCTGACCGACGCCAGCCTGGCGGACACTGGTGGCGGATCCTTCGTCGGCTTGAGCAATTATCTGTTCCACAACGGTTCCAGCTGGTCGGGCATCCTGGTCGATCCTCAATGGTGGAACGCAGTGCGCAACACCTTGCATTTCACCGTGGTGTCGGTGGGACTGGAAGTCGTACTGGGACTGCTGGTGGCGTTGCTGCTGAACATCAAGTTCACCGGCCGCTCTCTGGTGCGCGCGTTGATTCTGATTCCGTGGGCAATTCCTACCATTGTCTCGGCGAAGATCTGGTCATGGATGCTTAATGACCAGTTCGGCATCATCAATCACCTGATGCTGAGCCTCGGCCTGATTGACGCGCCCCTGGCCTGGACCGCAGATGCGGACCTGTCGATGTGGGCGGTGATTATCGTCGACGTCTGGAAGACCGTCCCTTTTGTCACGCTGCTGATGCTGGCTGCCTTGCAGATGTTGCCGAGCGATTGCTACGAAGCCGCCAGGGTCGATGGCATTCATCCGCTGAGGGTGTTCTGGCGTGTCACGCTGCCATTGCTGATGCCCGCGTTGCTGGTGGCGGCGATCTTCCGCATCCTCGACTCCCTGCGGGTTTTCGACGTCATCTATGTGCTGACCTCGAACTCATCGAGCACCATGAGCATGTCGGTGTATGCCCGCCAGCACCTGGTGGAGTTCCAGGACGTTGGTTACGGCAGCGCGGCCTCGACGCTGTTGTTTCTGGTGGTTGCGGTAATTGCCATGCTTTATCTCTACCTCGGACGCCGTCAACTGGAGGTCCGGTCATGAACCTGCGCCTACTGAAAAAAGCGCTGGTGCGCCTCGGATTCTGGTGTCTGATCGGGGTGTTGCTGCTGTATGCGGTTTTCCCCTTCTACTACGCCATCGTGACTTCGCTGAAGCCATCCAGCGCTTTGTTCGAGGTGAGCTACTGGATCGAAAGCCCCGACTTCTCCAATTACGCGGCGGTACTCCACCAAGCCTCATTCCTGCGGGCTATCGGTAACTCGCTGGTGGTTGCGCTTTGCGTGGTGACGCTGGCGCTGTTCCTCAGTGTGACTGCCGCCTATGCCTTGGGAAGGGTGAAATTCCGTGGGCGTGGCACGGTACTGATGATGGTTCTCGGCGTGTCGATGTTTCCCCAGGTCGCTGTACTGTCGGGGCTGTTCGAAGTGATCCGCGCCCTGGGCCTGTACAACACGTCCTGGGCATTGATCCTGAGCTACACGATTTTCACCCTGCCCTTCACCGTCTGGGTGCTGACCACGTTCATGGGACAACTGCCCCATGAACTGGAAGAAGCGGCAATCATGGATGGCGCCTCGCCCTGGGTCACGCTGACCCGCGTGCTGTTGCCGCTGCTCTGGCCCGCACTGGTCACCACCGGCTTATTGGCCTTCATCGCAGCGTGGAACGAGTTCCTGTTTGCCCTGACCTTCACCCTCACCGACACGCAACGCACGGTTCCGGTCGCCATCGCCTTGATTTCCGGTGGCAGTCCCCATGAGTTGCCTTGGGGGTTGTTGATGGCCGCCTCGGTGGTGGTCACCGTCCCACTGGTGATTCTGGTGCTGATCTTCCAGCGCCGAATCGTTTCCGGTCTCACTGCCGGCGCGTTAAAGGGTTGATGCCCAACAAAGACAAGGAACAGCATCGTGATCAAATTGAAACTGGACAATGTGAACAAACAATTGGGCGGCATGCGGATTCTTCGCGACGTTAGCCTGGAGATCGCTGCGGGTGAATTCGTGGTGTTCGTTGGCCCTTCGGGCTGCGGAAAGTCGACCCTGCTGCGACTGATCGCGGGACTGGACTCGATCTGCGCCGGCGACCTGCTGATAGACGGGCGTCGGGTCAACGACCTCGAACCGCGCGAGCGTGGTGTCGGCATGGTGTTTCAGTCTTATGCGCTGTACCCGCACATGAGCGTCTACGACAACATCAGCTTTGGCCTCAAACTGGCCAAGACTGAAAAGAGCAGCTTGCGCGAGCGGGTGCTGAAAACGGCGCAAATCCTGCAATTGGACAAACTGCTGCAACGCAAGCCAAAGGAGCTGTCTGGAGGGCAGCGTCAGCGTGTGGCCATGGGCAGAGCCATGGCCCGGGAACCGGACATTTTGTTGTTCGATGAGCCGCTTTCCAACCTGGATGCGTCCTTGCGGGTGCAGATGCGCAACGAAATTGCCCGACTGCATGATCGGCTGGGCTCGACCATGATCTACGTCACCCACGATCAGGTTGAAGCGATGACCCTGGCCGACAAAATTGTCGTGCTCAATGGCGGCCGCGTAGAACAGGTCGGCTCACCGCGCGAACTCTATGAACGCCCGGCCAGTCGCTTTGTCGCCGGTTTCCTCGGTTCGCCCAGAATGAATTTTCTGCCGGCGCGCCTGCAGACGTCAGGCGAAACCAGCCTGGTCGATACCCTCGTATGGGGTATCACGCCCCTGCCCTTCGACAGCTCGAACCTGACGACGGGCACGCAACTGAGCCTGGGGATTCGCCCGGAGCATGTGTCGCTCAAGGCGGCGGATGGAGCCGCTGGCGTCGTCGTTACCGCGGTCGAATACCTGGGCAGCGAAACCTATGTGCACCTCGAGACAGGTCAAGACGAGCCACTGATCTGTCGTTGCGAAGTCAGCGCCGGATGGCAAGCGGGCGATCGGGTTGAGCTGCAGCTGGACATCGACAACCTGCACCTGTTCGACGCCGACGGCGCGGCCTTGAGGCGCCACCCACAAGCCATTGAAACCCTGCCGGATGGCGTCTCTCTGCGCTCGGCACGAGCAAGCGCCCTATGACTGTGTATTTGAATCCCATGAACGACCCAATGTCTTCCGCCCTTGACCTTGCGCAGCATGCGCTGAGTGATGGTCTGTCTCACGTCATCGACGATTATCGGCCCGGTTATCATCTTGCCCCTCCTGCGGGCTGGATGAACGACCCTAACGGGGTGGTGTACTTTCGTGGCGAATACCACGTGTTCTATCAACACCACCCCTTCGAAGCGAAATGGGGCCCGATGTATTGGGGGCATGCCAAGAGTGCCGATCTGGTCCACTGGCAGCATCTGCCCATTGCGCTGGCGCCCGGCGATGACTTCGACCGTGACGGTTGTTTTTCCGGTAGCGCGGTGGTGTGTGGAGATACCCTGGCCCTGATCTACACCGGGCACACCTGGCTGGGGGAAGTGGGTGACGAGCGCTCGATCCGTCAAGTCCAGTGCCTGGCCACTAGTATCGACGGCATCCGGTTCGTCAAGCATGGCGCCGTCATCGAGACCGCGCCGCAAGACACGATCATGCACTTCCGTGACCCCAAGGTATGGCAGGAAGATGACGATTGGTACCTGATTGCCGGCGCACGTCTGGGCGATGTGCCGTTGCTCCCGCTGTACCGTTCCACCGATCTGCACACCTGGGAGTTCCTCGACTATGTGTCTAGCGGCAGCGAGGGCGATGGCTATATGTGGGAGTGCCCGGATCTGTTCCGACTGAACGGGCGCGATGTGCTGCTGTACTCCCCCCAAGGCATGTCACCCCAAGGTTACGAACGGCTCAACAAGTACCAGACGGGTTACCGAGTGGGCGGACTCGACAACGAATGGCACTTCACGGGCGGGCCTTTTATCGAGCTGGATAACGGTCATGATTTCTATGCAGCGCAAACGCTACTGGCCGCCGATGGTCGACGCCTTGTGTGGGCGTGGCTCGACATGTGGGAAAGCCCGATGCCGACCAAGGCCCATCACTGGTGCGGCATGCTCAGTTTGCCGCGCGAACTTGAACTGTGCGCCGATCGCCTTTGCGTGTATCCGGCACAGGAGCTCACCGCTCTGCGCAAAGCGCCATTGCCGGGCACGCTCTGGTGGGGTGAGTCGGGAAC
>NZ_JBBWCB010000099.1:0-21358 GCF_039888995.1 Pseudomonas rossensis
GGCAACGAACGCCACGACACCGTCGAGCAAAACAGCTACAGCGAATTCAAGGCCGAAGAACACCACACCGTCTACGCCGACCGCAAAGTCGAAACCCGCGCCAACGACCACCTCACCGTCGGTGTGAACCAACACATCAAAATCGGCACCGGACAATTCATCGAAGCCGGCCAGGAAATACACCTGAGCAGCGGCATGAAAGTCGTGCTCGAAGCCGGCAGCGAACTGACCCTCAAGGGCGGTGGCAGCTTCATCAAGATCGACGGCAGCGGCGTCACCCTGAGCGGACCGGTGATCAACATGAACTCCGGCGGCAGCCCGGGGAATGGCACGGGTGCAGCGCCGTTGATGCCCGGCGTGCTGAAACAGGCCGACGCCGACACGGCTGGGCAAGTCCTGACACCGGCGCAGATCAACACGCTGAAGCGTAATGCGCCGTTCTGTGAAGAGTGTGAGAAATGCAAGGCAGGTGCTTGTGCGATCTGATCTTTTGACTCCACAGGAATGGCTTGCTGAACGCCCTTTGCAAACAGGCGAACGTCTCTATTTGATCGTCAGCGCCGCCAGCGATGCCGAAGCGTTGAAAAGCCTTTATCAATTGGAACCCACCACCCAGGTCACCCCGATCTGGGGCCGCACCCCCTACGCCGCCTGGCAACCGGTAATGCCCTACCTCACCGAGATCAAACCCAACTCGAACTTCCTGCCGTGGATCGCCGAAACCGATGCCCAGGACTGGGGTTGGCTGGCGGTGTCCACCAGCGCTCCGGACGTAGTGTTCGAACATCTTCGCAGTTTGACTCAGGTGTTCATGCCTGACGGGACGGAGGTGTTTTTTCGGTTCTGGGATGGACGACATATCTTTCCGATCCTTGAAGGGCTCGGTGCCGGGGCTGGTGAGGTTTTGCCGGTGTTCGATCGCTACCTCATCAATGGCCAGACACTGGATGTGGGAGCGAGGGGCGTGCCACCGGCGAAGAAGTGGCCGTGGTGGGAAGTGCCGCAGACGTTAGTCGACACCCTGACAGAGAAAGACCACACCACCGTCGTTGACAACTTGATGCAGTGGTTGGGAGAGGATTGCCCGGAACTGTTCTTCGCCTTCCCCGAAAGTAATTTGCGCCACAAGGTCGAGCGCTTCGTGCGCCAACAATCCAATACAGAAGATATGGCAGAGCGTCTTGCTGCTGAGCTGACAAAGGAAGTCACGTCATGATTGATCCCATCGGTAATTTGGTTATTCGAGTCCTCGACGCCAAGACCCCTGACGTGAATGTCATTCTCAAGGACTTCAATAATTGCCTGACTGACTACAAAACCTGGGCCGACAGTTTCTGGACTGGCTGGGCCATGGATGTGGATCAGAAGTTCAAGGTGGGCAACGAAGTCAGCGTTACTAAGCGCAAGACCAAGACAGGGCCGGTTGAAACCTTTGCCACCTGCCCGTTGATGGGTGATTTCACACTGATTCATATGTTTGAGAGCGCTCGGTACGTGCCCATCGGCAATACACCGGTCAAGCTCGAACCCGTCAAAAAGGCGATGTTCGGTGGATACGACGTGGTAGGCCCGGTGATTCCTGCGAATATCGGCCCGAGCGGCATTGAAGTCATCAAAGGCTGTAAACCGGGTCAGATGTACCGCATCACTTTTTTCCCCAACGTTTCTGAAAGCAACGTCAAGGCGCTGTACGACTCATACCAGGGTGTCATCGGCAACCTTGACGGTTGGTTGAAAAGCGAATGGTCAAGTAAGTTCCAGCCGCAGTGGGCGAGCTACTCGGCGGCAGATCGGGCGGGTCGCTCGCTCATATTGATGCAGTCTGCACTCGATAGTCTTGAGAAAGCGCTTCTGGGTCTGTGGGATGACATCAAAAGCCTGTTCGAACTATTAGCCAACCCCTATAAAAATGTGGAGAAACTTCTTCATTACTTGAGTGAAGAAGAAGTCAAAAAACTCTACTCAGCATCGAAAGAAGCCATTGCCACCGGACTGCTGATTCTCAGCGACGAACCGCTGATGTACATCTATCTCTCCGCCATTATCGCGTGGGTTGGCATGTTGCCGCCGCAAGTCTGTGTGGAAGTGATTACGGCCATCGGCGCTTCCTTTCTGATCAACGTGATACTAGGGATCTGTCTATCGGGCGGCCTCGGGTTGGCTATTCGTGTTGGCACGAAAACCTTGGCCAAGGTCAAATCCGGCACCGCTGTAAAAATGCTGCAAGAGTTTGCCGAAAGACTCCTGGCAACGAGCAAGGGGCATGCCTTGATGGCTCACGGTGAAACCGTGAAACCTCTGGTAGCCAGTGCGCAAGGAGTACCGATAAGTGCCGCTAAAAAGGCCGCGTTGAAAATCGAACAAGCAACCGCAGCCACTGCCAAAGGTCCGGTGCCGATCACCAGCGACACGCCTTCCTTGCTGGAAAAAAACGCCTCCGCATTTGCTCGAAAAAAAGCAGAAAAACAATTCGTCCTGGAGCCGAAGGAAAAGGTCAGCGATGCTCCGGCCCAGTCAAAAACGCCCGACGAAAAAAGCTCAACCTGCGCCAAGAAAACCTGCACCAACGGCTGTCCAGTATCGATGGTCACCGGCGAAGAGCTGCTGACGCTGACCGACGGTGAACTCGGCGGACTGCTACCTTTCGAGTGGACTCGCCTTTACCGTACCAGCGCTGCGGAAATGGATTGCGGCCTCGGCTACGGCTGGAGCCATGCACTTGCCCAGCGGGTAGACATCAAGGACGACGAGGTGGTCTGGACCGACCACGAAAATCGTATCACCACGTTCCCGTTACCGAGTGTGCAGCGTCCAGCGATCACCAACAGCCTATCGGAGGCAGCGATTTTCCTTGGTGATGATCCCTCAGAACTGATCCTCACCCAGGCCGGAGAACGTACCCAGTTCTACCACTTCCGCTACAACAGTAAGGGCGCAACGCTGATCGCCATCAGCGACAACTACGGCAATCGCCTGCACATTACCCGTGACATTCACGGGCGAATCAAGCGCGTAGATAACGGCGCCGGTCGTGCCCTTCTCGTGCGATACGACCGCAAGCACATCGTCGCCATCGACTACCAGCAGTTCATCCCGGCTGACAATCTGGAAGACGCCTGGAGCACCATCCAGACCCTGGTCACCTACAGTTACGACGCCCAGCACCGCCTGCTCGAAGCCAAAAACGCCGCCGGCGAAGCCGAGCGTTATGCCTACAACGACCAGAATGTCATTCTTGAGCGGCAACTCGCCGGTGGCGCCAGTTTCTACTGGGAATGGGAAAAAGAAGGTAAATCGGCGCGATGCATCCATCACTGGGCAAGCTTCTCGCAGATGGATGCGCATTACGCCTGGGATGACAAAGGCAGCGTCACGGTTACCAATGCTGACGGCAGCGAAGAGGTCTACACCCACGACGATAAGGCTCGACTGGTCGCCAAGGTTGATCCGGGTGGTGCCGAGCACCTGAAGGCCTACGACGACAAGGGTCGCTTGATCGCCGAGAAAGATCCACTCGGCGCCATTACCGAGTACCAATGCAACGAAGCAGGTCGACTGATCGCGGTTATCCCGCCGGAAGACGCACCGACCACTTACGAGTACTACAACGGTTTTGTTCGTGTCGTGAACCGTGGTCCAGCGACCTGGAAATACTGGCGCAACGACCAAGGCGATATCACCGAACAAATCGACCCGGAGGGTAATTCAACCCACTACAACTATGACCGCCAGGGCCGTCTTCTAGAAATCCGCCATCCGGACGGCAGTCGTCACCAACTGGGCTGGAACAATCTCGGTCAACTGCTCGAAGAACAGTTGCCCGATGGTGGCCAGCGCAAGTACCGCTACGACGCGTTGGGCCGGCAGATCACCCGTCAAGACGAAAGCGGCGCAATCACCCAATACCAATGGGATGCAGCCAACCGCCTCGCGCAAATCACGCTGCCCGGTGGCGCTACGCGCGCGTTCACTTACAACCCATACGGCCGTGTCACCGCCGAGCGTGATGAGCTGGGCCGAGTCACCCGCTACGAATATGCCGATAACCTGCACTTGGTCAGCCGCCGCATCAACCCGGATGGCAGCCAGCTGCGCTACCGCTACGACAACTCGCGCCTGCTGCTCAGTGAGATCGAAAACGAACGTGGCGAGCACTACCACCTCGATTACTACCCGAACGGCCTGATCGAGCAGGAAACCGGCTTCGACGGTCGACGGACCGCCTACGAGTACGACCTTAACGGTCAGTTACTAAAGAAAACCGAGTTCGGTGACGACGGTAGTGAACTGATTACCGAGTACCAGCGCGATGCCGCAGGCCGCCTGCTGGTGAAAACCTTGGCCGATGGCGAGGAAATTCACTACAGCTACGACGCGCTTGGCCGCCTCGTTAACGTTGACGACGGTAACTGGCCGCTGGCCTACGAATACGACCTGCAAGACCGCCTGATCACCGAGCACCAAGGTTGGGGAACCCTGCGTTACGAGTACAACACCGTAGGCCAACTGAAACACTGCCGCCTCCCGGACGGCAGCAAGCTTGATTATCGCCACCAACGAGGCGGTCAACTGAGCAGCATCGACCTCAACGGTTCACGCCTGACCACTCACCAGTTCAGCGCAGGTCGCGAACAGCAGCGTCAACAGGGTCTGTTGCACAGCCAATACCAATACGACGAACAAGGCCGCCTGCAAGCTCACAGCGTTAGCCAGCAGGATCGCAACCTGTTCCAGCGTCGCTACGCTTACGCTGCCAACGGCAACCTCGTCGACATCGATGACAGCCGAAAAGGCAATCGCAGCTACCACTACGACCCGCTCGACCGCTTGATCAACGTACGCGGCATTACCCCGGAAAGCTTTGCCCACGACCCGGCAGGTAACCTACTCGGTCAAGGCGACCAGACGACCGCGAACCTGGCAAACGTCAAAGGCAACCGCCTGCTGATGCAGGGCGATCGCCATTACGACTACGACGCCTTTGGCAATTTGAGCCGTGAACGCCGTGGAACCGGGCAAAAGCTTGTCACTGAATACCGTTACGACTGCCAGCATCGATTGGTGGGCGTCAGCCTCCCCGGCGGCGGCATCGCAAGCTACAAGTACGACGCCTTCGGCCGCCGTATCGCCAAAACCATCGATGGCCACACCACGGAATTCCTGTGGCAAGACGAACGCCTGATCGCCGAAAGCGCCGAGAACCGCTATCGCAGCTACATCTACGAACCAGGCTCCTTCCGTCCCTTGGCGATGCTAGACGGCGAAGGTCCCCTCAAAGCCGAGCCGTTCTACTATCAACTCGACCACCTTGGCACCCCGCAGGAGCTCACCGATTACAGCGGCGAGATCATGTGGTCGGCGAAATACCGTGCCTATGGCAACCTCGCCACCCTCGACGTTGCCGAAATCGACAACCCGCTACGCTTCCAGGGTCAATACTTTGATGCGGAAACGGGCTTACATTACAACCGGCATCGCTACTACAACCCGGGCACCGGACGGTATTTGACACCGGACCCGATTAAGCTCGCTGGGGGGTTGAACAACTATCAGTACGTGCCTAACCCTACGGGGTGGGTGGATCCGTTGGGCCTGGATACTTGTCCGGGTGGAGATGCGTGTAAGCCCCCAAACGCGATAGAAGATCCCGCAACAAATACGAAAGTAAATGAGGGTGAACCCGGCCTTCCTGTAGTAAGCGGAAGCTACAAAGAACTGACTGATGCGAAAGCAAAAGATGCGCACCACATCATCCAAGATGCTGCGGTACGCGACTTACCTGGGTATGATCGAAAAGCAGCGCCAGCAGTACAACTACCAGGCCCCTCTACGCAGAAAGGCACTCCTCATTACGAAGCAACACAAGCTCAACGCCGAGCTGGCGGAGGGAGTTATAAAGCCGAACGCAGAATTGCTTTCAGAGCATTGCGTAAAGCCGGAATTAAGAAAGATGATGCAAAGGCCTTGATCAGAAATGCTGACGAGCACTTCAAGGCTATTGATGTTAAGCCGGAGACTTCGACTCGCATACCAGGGAATAGACGAAAGTGAAAATTGATAAGAACCTCGAACTAGAAATAATTGATCTTATTGACGCGCTCGTTAATGGCGATTTTGATAAAATCTCCGCCAAAAACTGGTATGGCAGGCTCAACAAACATGATATTGAAACGAGACTCTCCGAGTACGGTAATACATTGGTATTACCTCCTGCGTCTTTCGTAGACAAGATAGATACTTATGAGTACAACGATGGCTCTGGCTTAGCTCTGGATGTACCACTGTGGACAGAGGAAGAAGGAATGAGTGACCTGACTCTTTCCCTTGAGTTGATATATGACGAAACAAAAGCGAAGCTTCAAATGACTGATCTGCGTGTTCTATGAAAACGCTGTAGTGCATTTTTTCTCGGTGGGGAGGTTTTCTAACCGCTATGTGTTGACGCTGATACGAATTTGATCCCGGTGGCTAATTTTGAATGTCCCATACGCAGCCTCTGAAATCCCGAGCAAGGCCATCGTTTGCTGAGTATTCGGGTGGGGCAATGAATTCCAGCGGCCTGGGTGCACCAACAATCCGACGCCTTAAAGCACCATGAGAGGGGAGCATGTTGGTACTGACGCGAATTTGACCCCGGGGTCAAAATCGCATCAGCGCCAACAGGTGCTACTCCCAAAACGACGCCAAGCATGGTCGGTAGACTCTCCATTTTCACCTCATATGTGTTAGATCGATTATTGCCCAAAGTCCACACTGTCATTTAGCGGCGAAGTTCAGCTATTGCTGGGCCTTCTCGCGTGTATACTACGGTTTAACTGTATATAAAACCATGCTGGTTAAATACCCATAGCCCGCTGATTAACATGAGAGTCGGTATATCTGAGTCTGCCGCCGTTTTCATTCCGGGAGCGCTCCATGATTTCCAGGCACGACACCCAAAAGGTAGACACCCCCGGCCTAAGCTCTAGGTCACAGTGAATCGCTCCTCAGCCGGTTCGCCTGCGTGCCCACGTTCCACGTGGAACCAACTATTATGTGAGGCGAGTAGGTTTTTCCCATTTATTTTGTGAGTCTCAGTCGGGGGGCTCACAAAAAAGATGAGTTTCTGCCAACGATTGCTGAGCCTCGCGGATCATCTATTTTGTGACCCTACACCAGCTAACCTGCCAAACGAAAAAGGCCAACGCTCAAGCGTTGGCCTTTTTTACTGTCTGAAAGGTGCGTCCGTTTACTCGGTCATTGCTGCCACGCTCTCCAACGAAGATTGAAACACCTGAACCGAAGACATAAAAAAACCGGCTATATCAGCCGGTTTTTTTACGTCCGAAAAAAACTTATGCACCTTTTTCGGTTTTTTATTGGTTTATAAAATATGTATATAAATCATAAGCCTACAAACTAAATCCGACGCATTTCAACAAAACGGTACACAGGTTATCCACAAAATCTCAGATAGCCATTTGATCGGTAGCCGTCGGGGCTTGCGGGGCGGCTGGCAGCGAACCCATTTCACGTTGCATCTGCTCGTTCCAGGCCTGGACCCGATCATTGAGCTCGGCAACCGCACGCGGCCCGCTACCCTCTGCATACATGGGCGCGCCGATGATCACGGTAATAACGCCCTGCTTCTTCGCCCAACCGGTTTTCGGCCAGAACTTGCCAGCATTGTGCGCAATCGGCAGGACTGGAAGCGCGGCGTTGACCGCCAACGCGGTGCCACCGCGTGAGAACTTGCCGATGGTGCCATACGGAACTCGCGTCCCTTCGGGGAAGATCAGCACCCAGACGCCATCCTTCAGCAGTTCATCGCCTTTCTTCGCCACATGCTTGAGCGCGGCTTTTGGATTGTCGCGGTCGATGGCGATCGGTCGCAGCATGGCCATGGCCCAGCCGAAGAACGGTACAAACAGCAATGAGCGCTTGAGTACCTGGCTCAACGGCTCGAAGTAAGCGGAGAGAAAGAAAGTTTCCCACGTGCTCTGGTGGTTCGACTGAATCACGCAGGGCTGGTCGGGCACGTTCTCGGCGCCCTTCACTTCGTAGCTGATACCCAGAAAGACTTTGCTCAACCACAACGCGCAGCGGCACCAGTACACATTGATGAAGCGATACCGCGCCTTGAACGGCAGAAAAGGCGCGATAAAAAAGCTCAGGCTGCACCAGAGCAAGGAACTGGTGCCCAGCAGCAGGTAAAAGAGGAAGGATCTGATGGCCTGCAGTATCGACATGGCGACATTTACCGTTGCGGGCACTGCCCGCCTATTTAAAGCGCACTTCCCTTTCATCCTTGGACAGGAATATCAGAAGCGCAGGACTTATTTAAGTGCAGTTGTGCACAAGTTCTGCGGCAATCGCCGCCAGATCGTCAAAAATCAAGGTGCCTACCGGTAGGGTCTTGCCCAAAGTCTTTTCGCCTTTCCCGGTCTTTACCAAAACTGGCTGAGAATCGACGGCTTTGGCGGCCTCCAGGTCACCAAGGGTATCGCCGACGAACCAAAGATTGGTCAGCGATACGTTGTAATGCGCGGCGATGGTTTTCAACATCCCGGGTTTTGGTTTGCGGCATTCGCAGCCATCGTCCGGCCCGTGCGGGCAATAGACGATCAGCCCGACTTCACCGCCCTGCTCCGCCACCCGCTCGCGCAAGCGCTCGTGCATGGCGTCCAGGGTGGCGATGTCGTAATAGCCGCGAGCGATGCCCGACTGGTTGGTAGCCACCGCTACCGTCCAGCCGGCCTTGCTCAACTGCGCGATGGCTTCGATCGAACCCGGGAGCGGAATCCACTCCTCCACCGACTTGATGTAAGCGTCGGAGTCGTAATTGATCACCCCGTCCCGATCGAGAATCAGCAGTTTCAAACAGTCTTACCCCAGCAACGAAATATCGGCGACGCCGAGGAACAGCCCACGCAGACGCGACAGCAACGCATAACGGTTGGCGCGGACCTTGGCATCTTCAGCGTTGACCATTACGGCTTCGAAGAACGCATCCACCGGCTCGCGCAAGGCAGCCAGACGTGCCAGCGATTCGCTGTACTGACGCGCCGCAGCCATCGGCTGGACAGCCTGGTCAGCCTGCTGGATCGCCGAGTACAGGGAGAACTCGTTGGCGTTGTCGAAGTACTTGGCTTCAACGACCGAAGGAACAGAGCCTTCAACCTTGCTCAGCAAGTTCGAAACGCGCTTGTTCACGGCGGCCAGGGCAGCGGCTTCCGGCAATTTGCGGAACGCCTCTACCGCTTGTACGCGCTGATCGAAGTCCAGCGCCGAACCCGGTTTCAGGGCACGCACCGACAGGTAAGTCCCGACATCCACGCCTTCGTCTTCGTAACGGGCACGCAGACGGTCGAAGACGAACTCCAGCACTGAATCGTTGAGGCCGGCAACCTTGACCTTGGTACCGAACGCGTTCACGGCAAACGCCACGGCGTCGTTCAGGTCGAGGTCGAGCTTCTTGTCGATCAAGATCCGCAACACACCCAGCGCAGCACGGCGCAAGGCATACGGGTCTTTGCTACCGGTTGGCAGCATGCCGATGCCGAAAATACCCACCAGTGTGTCGAGCTTGTCAGCGATGGCCACGGCCGCACCGGTCAGGGTGGTCGGCAGTTCCGCACCAGCACCGCGCGGCATGTACTGCTCGTTCAGCGCCAGAGCGACTTCTTCCGGCTCGCCGTCGTTGAGGGCGTAGTAGTAACCGGCGACACCTTGCATCTCCGGGAACTCACCGACCATCTCGGTCGCCAGGTCGCACTTGGACAGCAGGCCTGCACGGGAAGCCCATGCGGCGTTGCCGCCAATGCGTTGGGCGATGAACGCAGCGAGTTTGGAAACGCGCTCAGCCTTGTCGTAGACGCTGCCGAGTTTTTCCTGGAACACCACGTTCTGCAGACGCAGATTGAAATCTTCGAGTTTCTGCTTCTTGTCTTGCTTGAAGAAGAACTCGGCGTCGGTCAGGCGTGGACGAACCACTTTCTCGTTACCGGCGATGATCTGCTGTGGGTCTTTGCTTTCAATGTTGGCCACGGTGATGAAACGTGGCAGCAACTTGCCGTCGGCATCCAACAGGCAGAAGTACTTCTGGTTGTCCTGCATGGTGGTGATCAGGGCTTCTTGCGGCACGTCGAGGAAACGCTCTTCGAACGAGCACACCAGCGGCACCGGCCATTCAACCAGCGCGGTCACTTCGTCGAGCAGCGCTGGCGGAACGATTGCAGTACCTTCCTGCATCGTTGCCAGCTCTTCGACGCGTTTGCTGATCAGTTCGCGACGCTCATTGGCATCGGCCAATACATAAGCGGCACGCAGGTCGGTCAGGTAGTTGGCCGGCGAGGTGATGCGCACGCTTTCCGGGTGATGGAAGCGGTGACCACGGGAATCGCGACCAGCCTTCTGGGCGAGGATGGTGCAATCGATGACCTGGTCACCAAGCAGCATCACCAGCCACTGAGTCGGGCGAACGAATTCTTCCTTGCGAGCACCCCAGCGCATGCGCTTGGGAATCGGCAGGTCGTTCAGGGAGTCTTCGACGATCGTTGGCAGCAGGCTCGCGGTCGGTTTGCCGGCGATGCTTTGGCTGTAACGCAGTTTCGGGCCGCTTTGATCGATTTCGCTCAGGTCGACGCCGCACTTCTTGGCGAAGCCCAATGCCGCTTGAGTCGGGTTGCCTTCGGCATCGAACGCGGCCTGACGTGGCGGGCCATCGAGGTTGATGCTGCGATCCGGCTGCTGAGTCGCCAGATCGGTGATCAGCACAGCCAGACGACGTGGCGCGGCGTAGACGGTTTTGGTTTCGTAGTTCAGGCCAGCGGCTTGCAGGCCCTTGTCGATACCGGCCAGGAATGCGTCGGCCAGGGTGTTCAGGGCTTTGGGTGGCAGTTCTTCGGTGCCCAGTTCAACCAGAAAATCTTGAGCACTCATTGTGCAGCCTCCAGCTTAGCCAACACTTCGTCACGCAGGTCCGGGGTCGCCATCGGGAAGCCCAGCTTGGCGCGAGCCAGCAGGTAGGCTTGCGCAACGGAACGCGCCAGGGTGCGGACACGCAGAATGTATTGCTGACGCGCGGTCACCGAGATCGCCCGGCGCGCATCCAGCAGGTTGAAGGTGTGGGAGGCCTTCAACACCATTTCGTAGCTCGGCAACGGCAGCGGCTGGTCGAGTTCGATCAGGCGCTTGGCTTCGCTTTCGTAGAAATCGAACAGCTCGAACAGCTTCTCGACGTTGGCGTGTTCGAAGTTGTAGGTCGACTGCTCCACTTCGTTCTGGTGGAACACGTCGCCGTAGGTCACTTTGCCGAACGGACCGTCAGCCCAGACCAGGTCGTAGACCGAGTCCACACCCTGCAGGTACATGGCCAGGCGCTCAAGACCGTAAGTGATCTCGCCGGTCACCGGGTAGCACTCGATGCCACCCGCTTGCTGGAAGTACGTGAACTGCGTCACTTCCATGCCGTTGAGCCAGACTTCCCAGCCCAGACCCCAGGCGCCCAGTGTTGGCGATTCCCAGTTGTCTTCAACGAAGCGAATGTCGTGGACCAACGGGTCCAGGCCGACATGCTTGAGGGAGCCCAGGTACAGTTCCTGGAAGTTGTCCGGGTTCGGCTTCAGCACGACCTGGAACTGGTAGTAGTGCTGCAGACGGTTCGGGTTTTCGCCGTAGCGGCCGTCAGTCGGGCGACGACTGGGCTGCACATAAGCGGCGTTCCAGGTTTCCGGGCCAATGGCGCGCAGGAACGTGGCAGTGTGGAAAGTCCCGGCGCCTACTTCCATATCGTAGGGCTGAAGTACCACACAACCTTGCTCGGCCCAGTATTGCTGGAGGGCGAGGATCAAGTCTTGGAAGGTACGCACGGCTGGCGTAGGCTGGCTCACGAAATTCACCTGTTTCTTGGGCTGCGATTTAAAGAGCGGGAGTATACCCGATTCGGTCCTGCGCACGCCCCCTGGAGCCTTATGCCACGCTGCTTTTGGTGTTCCGAAGATCCGCTGTACATGGCTTATCACGATCAGGAGTGGGGCACGCCGCTACACGATGCGCAGGGATTGTTCGAGTTGCTTTTGCTCGAAGGGTTCCAGGCCGGCCTTTCCTGGATCACCGTGCTGCGTAAACGTGAACGTTATCGCGAGGTGCTGTTCGGCTTTGACGTACAGCGCGTGGCGCAAATGAGCGACGCGGAAATCGATGAATTAATGCTCGATCCGGGCATCATTCGCAATCGCCTCAAACTCAATGCGGCCCGGCGCAATGCCCAGGCCTGGCTGGCGCTGGAGGATCCGGTGGAATTTCTCTGGTCCTTCGTCGACGGCATGCCTGTGATCAACCATTTCAAGGACCGCAGCGAAGTGCCGGCCGTGACGCCGACCGCCGTGGAGATGAGCAAAGGCCTGAAAAAGGCTGGTTTTACCTTCGTCGGCCCAACCATTTGCTACGCGCTGATGCAGGCCTCGGGCATGGTCATGGACCACACTCAGGATTGCGATCGCTACGCGGCGCTGGCGAACGGCGGTTAGAATAGCCGCCTCGCGCACAGCACAAGATCAGGAGTGACCTGTGGATAAGTTGAAAGGCGCCTTGCTGGTAGGCGCTCTGCGGCTGTTTGCCCTGCTCCCGTGGCGGGCAGTGCAGGCAGTGGGCTCGGCCATCGGCTGGGTGATGTGGAAAACCCCCAACCGTTCCCGCGATGTGGTGCGGATCAATCTCGCCAAGTGCTTCCCCGACATGGACGCGGCTGAACGGGAGCGACTGGTAGGCCAGAGCCTTAAAGACATCGGCAAGTCCCTGACCGAAAGTGCCTGCGCCTGGATCTGGCCGGCCCAGCGCTCCATCGACCTGGTGCGTGAAGTCGAAGGTCTCGACGTATTAAAGGACGCCCTCGCCTCCGGCAAAGGGGTCGTCGGTATCACCAGCCACTTGGGCAACTGGGAAGTGTTGAACCACTTCTATTGCAACCAGTGCAAACCGATCATTTTTTATCGCCCGCCAAAGTTGAAGGCTGTGGATGATTTGCTGCGCAAGCAGCGGGTGCAACTGGGTAACCGGGTTGCCGCTTCCACCAAGGAAGGCATCCTCAGCGTCATCAAGGAAGTGCGCAAAGGTGGTGCGGTGGGCATTCCCGCTGACCCGGAACCGTCCGAATCCGCCGGGATTTTCGTGCCGTTCTTCGCCACTCAGGCCCTGACCAGCAAATTCGTACCGAACATGCTCGCGGGCGGCAAAGCGGTCGGCGTGTTCCTGCATGCCCTGCGGTTGCCGGACGGTTCGGGTTACAAAGTGATCCTGGAAGCCGCGCCAGAGGCCATGTACAGCACCGATACCGAAACGTCCTGCGCAGCCATGAGCCAGGTGGTCGAGCGCTATGTGCGGGCGTATCCGAGCCAGTACATGTGGAGCATGAAGCGCTTCAAGAAGCGGCCACCCGGCGAAGAACGCTGGTACTGATAAGGCTGGCACGATCTGTGGATAACCCGTAGGAGCTGCCGCAGGCTGCGATCTTTTGATCTTGCGCTTCAGGTTATCCACAACCCGTTCACCCAAGGACGCAAAAGATGTCCGAACAGCGCAAATCGTTTCGCATCAAGATCATTCACGAAAGCTTCGGCGAATGCTTCGGTCAGACCCGTAACCTTTCGACCACGGGCGTCTACGTCAAGCATCCGGCCTTGTCGGCGCTGCCCAAGGGCGCGGTGGTTTACGGTCAGGTGCAGGACTTACCCACAGGCGCGCCACGGGTGCGCATGGAAGTGGTGTTGGTGGATGCCGAGGGCATTGGCCTGCGATACCTCTGATCAGTGAGCCTGACGCTCAAGCTTCTTCAGAAACACGGTCATTTCCTTTTCGGCCTGCTTGTCGCCATGGGCGCGAGCGGCCTCCAGGCCCTGTTCCCACGCCTGACGTGCGGATGCGAAATCCTTCAGCCCCAGATGGGCCTTGCCCAATAGCTTCCAGGCCGCTGAATACTTCGGATCAAATTCGACGCAACGCTGGAAATGCTCGGCGGCCTTGGCGTTTTCCCCAAGATCCAGATAACCCTTGCCCAGCCCGAAGCGCAGCAACGAGTTATCCACACCCTTGGCGAGCATTTTTTCCAGGGATTCGATCATGGTGGATTCCTTTGAAGCGAAGATCAAAAGATCGCAGCCTTCGGCAGCTCCTACAGAGATCGGCGTAGGAGCTGCCGAAGGCTGCGATCTTGGCGATTTATGCCACAGCACGTATTCCGGATCAGAAGAAGCTGAGTCCCACATGGAACAGCTTTTCCACATCCCGAATATGCTTTTTATCCACAAGGAACAGAATCACATGATCGCCGGCCGCGATCACCGTGTCGTCGTGGGCAATGATCACCTCTTCGTCGCGGATGATTGCGCCGATGGTGGTGCCCGGCGGCAGGCCAATGTTCTCAATGGACTTGCCGATGACCTTACTCGACTTCTCATCACCGTGGGCAATCGCCTCGATGGCCTCCGCCGCGCCCCGGCGCAATGAGTGCACGCTGACGATATCGCCGCGACGCACGTGGGCCAGCAAGGTGCCGATGGTCGCCAATTGCGGGCTGATCGCGATGTCGATGTCGCCGCCCTGAATCAAGTCGACGTAGGCCGGGTTGTTGATGATCGTCATCACCTTCTTCGCACCCAGGCGCTTGGCCAGCAGCGACGACATGATGTTGGCTTCGTCGTCGTTGGTCAGGGCCAGGAAAAGGTCGGCGTCGGCGATGTTCTCTTCCAGCAGCAGATCCCGATCCGAAGCGCTGCCCTGCAGTACCACGGTGCTGTCGAGGGTGTCCGAAAGATGACGGCAGCGCGCCGGGTTCATCTCGATGATCTTCACTTGGTAACGGCTTTCGATGGCCTCGGCGAGACGCTCACCGATCTGCCCGCCGCCAGCGATGACGATGCGTTTGTAGCTCTCATCGAGGCGGCGCATTTCGCTCATCACGGCGCGAATATTCGCCTTGGCGGCGATGAAAAAGACTTCGTCATCTGCCTCGATCACTGTATCGCCCTGCGGCAGGATCGGCCGATCACGACGGAAAATCGCCGCGACGCGGGTTTCGACATTCGGCATGTGTTCACGCAACTGACGCAGTTGCTGACCCACCAGCGGGCCGCCGTAGTACGCCTTGACCGCCACCAATTGGGCTTTGCCTTCGGCGAAGTCGATCACCTGCAAGGCGCCCGGATGCTGGATCAGGCGTTTGATGTAATTGGTGACCACTTGTTCCGGGCTGATCAGCACGTCCACCGGAATCGCTTCGTTGTCGAACAACTCGGAGCGAGTCAGGTACGCGGCTTCGCGAACCCGGGCGATTTTGGTCGGCGTGTGGAACAGGGTGTGGGCAACCTGGCAGGCCACCATGTTGGTTTCATCGCTGTTGGTCACCGCCACCAGCATGTCGGCGTCGTCCGCGCCGGCCTGGCGCAGCACCGTCGGCAGTGAGCCGCGCCCCTGCACGGTGCGGATGTCCAGCCGATCGCCAAGGTCGCGCAGGCGTTCGCCGTTGGTGTCGACCACAGTGATGTCATTGGCCTCGCTGGCCAAGTGTTCTGCCAGCGAACCGCCGACCTGCCCTGCGCCGAGGATGATGATTTTCATCCAGTCACTCCCTTAAAACCCATTAACCGCGCGCGGCGGCGATCTTGATCAGCTTGGCGTAGTAGAACCCGTCGTGGCCGCCGTCCTGGGCCAGCAATTGGCGACCGTGAGGTTGCTTGATGCCGGCTTGAGTCGCGAGGTCCAGTTCACGGGCGCCCGGCGTGCGAGCGAGGAAGGCTTCGATGACTTCGGTGTTTTCGGTTGGCAGCGTGGAGCAGGTTGCGTAAAGCAGGATGCCGCCGACCTCCAAAGTTATCCACATGGCGTCGAGTAGCTCACCTTGCAGCACCGCTAGAGCAGCGATGTCGTCCGGTTGGCGGGTCAGCTTGATGTCGGGATGACGACGAATCACACCGGTGGCCGAGCATGGCGCGTCCAGCAGAATGCGCTGGAACGGCTTGCCGTCCCACCAGGTGGTGGTGTCGCGGCCGTCGGCGGCGATCAGTTCGGCGCTCAGGCCCAGGCGTGCGAGGTTTTCCCGCACTCGCACCAAACGCTTGGCTTCCAGGTCCACCGCTACCACGCCGGCGAGTGCCGGCTCGGCTTCAAGGATGTGGCAGGTCTTGCCGCCCGGTGCGCAGCAGGCGTCCAGCACCCGTTGACCCGGTGCCAGGTCGAGCAGATCGGCGGCCAGTTGCGCGGCTTCGTCCTGCACGCTGATCCAGCCTTCGGCGAAACCCGGCAAGCTGCGCACGTCGGCAGCGGCTTCGAGAATGATGCCGTCCTGACTGTAAACACACGGCGTGGCGGCGATGCCGGCGTCGGTCAGCAACCCGAGATAAGCATCACGGCTGTGATGACGACGGTTGACCCGCAGGATCATCGGCGGATGCGCGTTGTTCGCCGCACAAATGGCTTCCCACTGCTCAGGCCAGAAAGCCTTCAGGGATTTTTGCAGCCAGCGTGGGTGGGCAGTGCGCACCACAGGATCGTGTTCCAGCTCGGCCAGCAGTGCTTCGCTTTCACGCTGGGCGCGGCGCAGCACGGCGTTGAGCAAGGCCTTGGCCCAGGGCTTTTTCAGCTTGTCGGCGCAACCCACGGTTTCACCGATGGCGGCATGGGCCGGAACCCGGGTGTAGAGCAATTGGTAGAGACCGACCAGCAATAGCGCTTCGACATCGGCGTCGGCTGCCTTGAACGGCTTCTGCAGCAACTTGGCCGCCAGCGCCGACAAACGCGGCTGCCAGCGAGCGGTGCCGAACGCCAGGTCCTGAGTGAAGCCGCGGTCACGGTCTTCGACCTTGTCCATCTGTGTCGGCAGGGAACTGTTGAGTGAGGCTTTTCCGTTAAGAACAGCGGCGAGTGCCTTGGCGGCGGCCAGACGTGGATTCATTGAGCGTCCGCCGCTTGACCGAGGACGGTGCCGACGGCGAATTTCTCACGACGGCTGTTGAACAAGTCGCTGAAGTTCAGCGCCTTGCCGCCGGGCAATTGCAGACGAGTCAGACACAGGGCTTGCTCACCGCAGGCGACGATCAAACCATCCTTGCTGGCGCTGAGGATTTCACCGGGAACACCCTGCCCTTCAGCGAGGCTGGCGGCCAGCACCTTCAATGCTTCGCCATTCAGCGTGCTGTGGCAGATCGGCCATGGATTGAAGGCGCGGACCAGACGTTCCAGCTCAACCGCCGGGCGGCTCCAGTCAATGCGCGCTTCATCTTTGTTCAATTTGTGAGCATAAGTGGCGAGGCTGTCGTCCTGCACTTCGCCTTCCAAAGTGCCCGCAGCGAGGCCGGCAATCGCCTGAATCACGGCTGGCGGGCCCATTTCGGCCAGACGGTCGTGGAGGCTGCCGCCGGTGTCTTCACCGGTTATCGGCGTGGTGACTTTCAGCAGCATCGGTCCGGTGTCGAGGCCCAGTTCCATGTGCATGACGGTCACACCGCTTTCGCTGTCGCCCGCTTCGACGGCGCGCTGGATCGGCGCCGCACCGCGCCAGCGTGGCAGCAAGGAGGCGTGGCTGTTGATGCAGCCCAAACGCGGAATATCCAGCACCACTTGCGGCAGGATCAGGCCGTAGGCGACCACCACCAGCAAGTCCGGCTTGAGCGCGGCCAGTTCAGCCTGAGCGTCTTCGTTGCGCAGCGTCGGCGGTTGCAACACAGGAATGTTGTTTACCAGAGCCAACTGCTTGACCGGACTTGGCATCAACTTTTGCCCGCGACCCGCCGGACGGTCCGGTTGGGTGTAGACGGCGACGATCTCGTAAGGGCTGTCGAGCAGGGCCCTGAGGTGTTCGGCGGCGAATTCCGGGGTGCCGGCAAAGACGATGCGCAGTGGCTCAGTCATTCAAAAGGTCTCGCAAAAGAAAAAGGCTTGCCGCAGCAAGCCTTTGAAAGGAGGGCATCAAGCGTTCTGGCGATGGAGCTTTTCCAGTTTCTTCTTGATTCGGTCGCGTTTGAGATTGGACAGGTAGTCGACGAACAATTTGCCGTTCAGGTGGTCGCATTCATGCTGGATGCACACGGCGAGCAGGCCTTCGGCGATCAGTTCGTAAGGCTGGCCGTCGCGGTCCAGGGCCTTGATTTTGACCTTCTGTGGGCGATCGACGTTTTCGTAGAAGCCCGGCACCGAGAGGCAGCCTTCCTGATATTGCTCCATCTCGTCGGTCAGGGTTTCGAACTCGGGGTTGATGAACACCCGTGGTTCGCTGCGGTCTTCGGAGAGGTCCATCACGACGATACGTTTGTGCACGTTGACCTGGGTCGCGGCGAGGCCGATGCCTGGCGCTTCATACATTGTTTCAAACATGTCATCGACCAACTGACGCACTTCGTCGTCCACTACGGCCACAGGTTTGGCGATAGTGCGCAGGCGCGAATCGGGGAATTCGAGGATGTCTAAAATGGCCATAAGCTTAATTGCTGCACGTTTGAGGTAATGTCGGGTCGATGGCCTGGCGGGTCCGAAGATGCAGGCTACCGTTGTAAAACGTAGCTTCCTTCTCTTTTTGGTAAAGAGTCGGAAGCGAGCCACGAGGGCTCTGGCGTTCTACGCGAATGCACATAATAAAGGGATTCACCGCATGAGGAAATCACTACTCGCCTTGCTCCTTCTGGCCTCGGCCGGTTTGGCGCACGGGCAAGTGCAACTCAGGGAAGGTTTTCCACAGCAATACACCGTGGTATCGGGTGACACACTGTGGGACATATCGGGGAAATTCCTTCGTGAACCGTGGAAATGGCCGGAACTCTGGCAGGCCAATCCACAGATCGAAAACCCCAATCTCATCTACCCCGGCGACTCGCTGTCGCTGGTCTACGTCAACGGGCAGCCACGCCTGACCCTCAACCGTGGCGCTTCCCGGGGCACCATCAAGCTGTCGCCACGCATCCGCAGCAGCCCGGTCGCCGATGCGATCCCGAGCATTCCGCTGCAATCGATCAACAGCTTTCTGCTGAGCAACCGCATCGTCGACAAGGTCGAGGACTTCGACAAGGCGCCTTATATCGTCGCCGGCGATGCCGAACGCGTGCTCAGTGGCACCGGTGACCGAATCTTTGCTCGCGGCCACTTCGACCCGGCCCAGCCGGTTTACGGCATCTTCCGTCAGGGCAAGGTCTACACCGATCCGGTCAGTAAAGAATTTTTGGGGATCAATGCCGACGACATCGGCAGCGGCGAGATTGTGGCCACCGAAGGCGACGTCGCCACCCTGGCACTGCAACGCACCACTCAGGAAGTCCGCCTCGGCGACCGCTTGTTCAGCGGTGAAGAGCGCTCCATCAACTCGACCTTCATGCCCAGTGCGCCAAAAACCGAGATCAACGGGTTGATCATCGACGTGCCGCGCGGGGTTACCCAAATTGGCGCGCTGGATGTGGTCACGCTGAACAAAGGCCAGCGCGATGGCTTGGCCGAAGGCAACGTGTTGGTGGTGATGAAAACCGGCGAAACCGTGCGTGACCGGATCACCGGTCAGCCATTGAAAATCCCGGATGAACGCGCCGGTTTGCTGATGGTTTTCCGCACCTACGACAAGCTCAGCTACGGGCTGGTGCTCAACGCATCACGCTCCTTGGCGGTGCTGGACAAGGTGCGAAATCCTTAACAGGCTCCACAAGTTACCAACAGAGTTATCCACAGCTTATTCCCGTTTGAACGGGGCTCATAACGATCAAGGATGATCCATGTCGCTGTCTGCTTTTGCACCGGTTTCCCCTGCGGAACTGGAAGCTCGTTTACGTTTGCATCGCCTGCCGGAACTCGGTCCTGCGCGTTTCAAGAAATTGCTTGAGGCCTTCGGTTCGGCGTCCAAAGCTATCAGCGCACCGGCCAGTGCCTGGCGTTCGCTGGGTTTGCCCCTCGCTTGCGTAGAGGCCAGGCGCTCCAGTGAAATCCGTGATGGCGCGAGCCATGCATTGGCCTGGCTAGAGCGTCCGGGCCAGCATTTACTGATGTGGGACCAATCTGACTACCCGGCACTGCTGGCGGAAATCAGTGATGCGCCGCCGCTGTTATTCGTGGCGGGCGATCCCGGCATTCTGGAAAAACCGCAGTTGGCGATGGTCGGCAGCCGTCGCGCTTCGCGGCCGGGCATGGACACCGCCGCCGCCTTTTCCCGCAGTCTGGCCGGCGCCGGTTTTGTCATTACCAGCGGTTTGGCGCTGGGCATTGATGCCGCCGCCCATCAAGCCGCTTTGGACGTGGGCGGGCGAACGGTCGGTGTACTTGGCACGGGACTTGAAAAGTTTTATCCACAGCGTAATCGACGACTGGCAGACGCGATGATCGCCTCGGGCAGCGCAGTGCTTTCGGAGTTCCCGCTGGACACCGGGCCGACCGCCAGTAACTTCCCCCGGCGCAATCGGATCATCAGCGGTTTATCCCTGGGCGTGCTGGTGGTTGAGGCGAGCGTCGCCAGCGGTTCGTTGATCACCGCGAGGCTGGCGGCGGAACAAGGGCGCGAGGTGTATGCGATTCCCGGGTCGATTCATCATCCGGGCGCAAAAGGTTGTCATCAACTGATCCGCGACGGCGCAGTGCTGGTGGAAACCATCGAGCATATCCTCGAAGCGTTGCGCGGCTGGCAGCAGTTGCCGTTATCCACAGCGACACCATCGGTGACACATCCGTTGCTCATGCTGCTGCATGCCGCGCCCCACACCAGTGAAGCGTTGTCCGTCACCCGCGGTTGGGCCTTGCCCAAAGTGCTGGCAGCGCTGACGGAACTGGAAATGGACGGCCGTGCGGTCTGCGAAAGCGGGCGCTGGTTTGCGCGGGTGAGCTAGGTTTTATAAGGAAGATCGGTAAACTGCGCAGAGCCTTATTCCGGAGTGTTTTTTCATGGTCAACAGTTGGCGTGTGCAACAAGCCGCACGAGCCATTCGCGCAGGCGCGGTGATTGCCTACCCAACCGAAGCGGTCTGGGGCCTGGGTTGCGACCCGTGGGACGAAGAGGCGGTCTATCGTCTGCTGGCGATCAAGGGTCGGTCGGTGGAAAAAGGGTTGATTCTGGTGGCCGACAACATTCGCCAGTTCGACTTCCTCTTCGAAGACTTTCCTGAATTGTGGATGGATCGCATGGCCAGCACCTGGCCAGGGCCGAACACCTGGCTGGTGCCGCATCAGAATATGTTGCCGCAGTGGATTACCGGCGTGCATGAAACGGTGGCGCTGCGGGTCAGCGATCACCCGTTGGTGCGAGATTTGTGCGCGGTGGTCGGGCCGTTGGTTTCAACGTCGGCCAACCCGCAGGGCCAACCGGCGGCGCGGACGCGGATTCGCGTCGAGCAGTATTTCCGTGGGCAGGTGGATTACGTGT
>NZ_JBBWCB010000100.1:0-21265 GCF_039888995.1 Pseudomonas rossensis
GTTGCTGCTGGCCATTGCCGCCCGTGGTCAAAAGATTTTCACCCGCAAAGTCATCAAAGAAGCGCCCTGGCATATCGTGATTTTCTCGCTGGGCATGTACCTGGTGGTGTATGGCCTGCGCAACGCGGGGCTCACGGGGTATCTGACCGGATGGCTGGATGGTTTTGCCGGTTACGGCGTGTGGGGCGCGGCCATGGGCACGGGCGTGCTGACGGCGCTGCTGTCGTCGATGATGAACAATCTGCCGACGGTGCTGATCGGTTTGCTATCAATCGATACCAGCCAGGCGACCGGGGTGGTGAAGGAGGCGATGATCTACGCCAACGTCATCGGCAGCGACCTGGGGCCGAAGATTACGCCGATCGGCAGCCTGGCGACGTTGCTGTGGTTGCATGTACTGGAGCGCAAGAGCATTCGGATCGGCTGGGGATATTACTTCAAGGTCGGGATTGTGCTGACGGTGCCGGTATTGTTGGTGACGTTGGCGGCTTTGGCGGTGCGGTTGTCCATTTAGACCGGGGTTGGTGCTGCCCGTGTAGGAGCTGCCGAAGGCTGCGATCTTTTGAATTTAAAGATCAAAAGATCGCAGCCTTCGGCAGCTCCTACACGAGACAACGGCCAGTGCGAAGTTAGCCATTACCCGACACATTCGGCCAAAGGTCTGCCACCAGAAACAGCCGCTCGGCTTCTTCCCAATCGCCTTGGGCGTTTTCTGTGAGTCGCACCAGCAACTGCGCCGGGGCCAGTGGCTCCAGATCACTAAGCCAGGCATTCAGCTGTTCAGTGCTCCAGGTCTGCTCCACCGGATAGTGTGCCGGTGCCAGCCAGGCATGGCGGGGCAGGGGTTGCCAGCGACCGAATGGGCGTTTCACGACAAACTCTGCCCAGTCCTTCTGGTGCAGCCAGCTACCGCGTAAATGCTGGGGATGTGCGCCATTCGGTGGCTCGGCCGGTCCCGGCCACGGATACAGCAAATAACCGCCCAGCCACAAATGCGCGCTGAACTGCTGGATATCCAGCGCCGCCAATACTTCGCGGCTTTCCGGGCGCGCCGAAATCGGCAATTGATGCTGAGTCAGATGGGCCAGTTTGCGGTCCAGCCGATCGTGGCAGCCGGGGCCGAGCCACTGCGCCGTGTCGTGTCCGTCGCCATTTTGCGGGCCAAGGTAAAGTTTGATCGCCAGTTCCAGATGATGCACGCCGTCACGATCGCGCAGCAGCATGTCCAGCTCGCCCAGCGTGTGGCCTTCGCGGCGGATCGGCATGTTGGCGGCAATCAGGTCGATACCCGGTGCGTGCTGCACGGCGTATTGCCAGAGGCGTTCGTAGTACAAGCCCAGTCGCCGGGTTCGGGCCTGCGCCAGCCAGTGCAGCAAGTCATAACTGTCGTGATCGAGTTGCCGCAGCCACCGTTCCAGCCGCTCCGGTGCTTGTACCCAGTCACTGCCGGTCAGCGGATGACGCTGCGGCCACGTCGTGACGCCAAGCATCGGCGGCGCGAGGATGACCCAAGCCAGGTCGCGCACTTCCGGGTGGCGCAACTGGTGGGGTAACTGCAGCAAATCGGGAAATAGGATCATCTTGCGAGCATAGCCTCAATCGTGAGTACACCGTTGTGGCTGAAAGGATTTTGTCTATCCCGCGCTTTCGCCCATAATCGTGTTTTTCGCCGCCGCGCAGGAACCTCATGGAGCAATTTCGTAATATCGGCATCATCGGTCGCCTGGGCAGTTCTCAGGTGCTGGATACCGTTCGCCGACTGAAACGGTTTCTGCTCGATCGTCACCTGCACGTGATCCTCGAAGACACCATCGCCGAAGTGCTGCCGGGTCATGGCCTGCAAACCTCGTCGCGCAAGATGCTCGGCGAAGTGTGTGACATGGTGATTGTGGTCGGTGGTGACGGCAGCCTGTTGGGCGCCGCGCGGGCATTGGCCCGGCACAATATTCCGGTGCTCGGCATCAACCGTGGCAGCCTGGGCTTCCTGACCGATATTCGCCCCGATGAGCTGGAAGTCAAAGTCGCCGAAGTGCTCGACGGCCACTATCTGGTCGAGAACCGCTTCCTGCTGCAAGCCGAAGTTCGTCGTCACGCCGAGGCCATTGGTCAGGGCGACGCGCTGAACGACGTGGTGCTGCACCCCGGCAAGTCGACGCGGATGATCGAGTTCGAACTGTATATCGACGGCCAGTTCGTCTGCAGCCAGAAGGCCGATGGCCTGATCGTCGCCACGCCCACCGGTTCGACGGCCTACGCGCTGTCGGCGGGCGGGCCGATCATGCATCCCAAGCTCGACGCTATTGTGATTGTGCCGATGTACCCCCATACCTTGTCGGGCAGGCCGATTGTGGTCGATGGCAACAGTGAGCTGAAAATCGTCGTGTCCAAAGATATGCAGATTTACCCGCAAGTCTCCTGTGACGGGCAGAACCATTTTACCTGCGCGCCGGGTGACACCATCACCATCAGCAAGAAAGCCCAGAAGCTGCGGCTGATTCACCCGCTCGACCACAACTACTATGAAGTCTGCCGGACCAAACTCGGCTGGGGCAGCAAGTTGGGTGGTGGAGGCGACTGATGCTCGATCCCGCGCGTAGCTACGACCTGATCGGTGACGTGCACGGTTGCGCTCTGACCCTTGAGCACTTGCTCGACCGGCTCGGTTACCAAAAACACGGTGGCGTCTGGCGGCATCCGTCGCGCATGGCGGTGTTCGTCGGCGACATCATCGACCGCGGCCCGCGGATTCGTGAAGCGCTGCACATCGTTCACGACATGGTCGAAGCGGGTCAGGCGTTGTGCATCATGGGTAACCATGAGTTCAACGCCCTCGGCTGGAGCACGCCGGCGCCTCCGGGCAGCGGCAAGCAGTTCGTGCGCGAACACACCCCGCGCCATGCCCGTTTGCTGAACGAAACCCTGACCCAATTCGAAGACCATCCGGCTGACTGGCATGACTTCCTGCAATGGTTCTATGAGATGCCATTGTTCGTCGATGCCGGGCGTTTCCGCGTGGTGCACGCCTGCTGGGACGCGGGCCTGATCGAACCATTGCGCGCGCTATTCCCCAACGGTTGCGTCGATGAACATTTCCTCCAGGCCTCGGCCGTACCGGGCAGTTTCGCCTGCACCGTGTTTGACCGCCTGCTGCGCGGCACTGACATGCGCTTGCCTCATGGGTTGACCATGACCAGTGGCGATGGCCTGACGCGTTCGTTCTTCCGCACCAAGTTCTGGGAAGACGACCCGCAAACCTACGGAGACATCGTGTTCCAGCCCGACGCCTTGCCCGAACCCGTGGCCCGGACACCGCTGTCGTCCACTGAAAAAAACACCTTGCTGCGCTATGGCGTCGACGAGCCATTGTTGTTCGTGGGCCATTACTGGCGCAGCGGCAAACCGGTGCCGATCCGGCCGAACCTGGCCTGTCTGGATTACAGCGCGGTGCTTTACGGCAAACTGGTCGCCTACCGTCTGGACCAGGAAACCCGCCTCGACCCGCATAAATTTGTCTGGGTCGATGTCGAGCGGCCGGAGGTGCTGCGATGAGTGCCGTTGCCGTTTTACGTCTGCCTCTGGCAGTGGACTTGAGCGGGTTCGTCAAACTGTTGCAGCGCATGCAGGTGCCGCATCGGGTCAGCGAAGAGGCGGGCGAGCAGGTGCTGTGGGTGCCGGCCAACATCAGCGAAGACGTGCGCTCGTTGTACGAACGCTTCCCGGCCGGTGATCCCGATCAACAGCTGGACATTCCGGTGGCGCAAACCATCAAGCGTCCCAGTTTCGTCGAGCAACTGCGCCACGCCAAGGCGACAGCGTTCGTGTTGCTGCTGAGCCTGCTTGTCGGCGCAGTGACGCTGCTGGGCGAAAACCTCGACACGATGCGCTGGCTCACCTTCCTCGATTTCCGCATTGTCGGCGAGTACATCCACTTCGTGCCCTTGGCCGACAGCCTGGCGGCGGGGCAATGGTGGCGTCTGGTGACACCGATGCTGATCCACTTCGGCATCCTGCACCTGGCCATGAACGGCATGTGGTATTGGGAGTTGGGGCGGCGCATCGAGTCGCGCCAGGGCAGTATCAACCTGATCGGCCTGACGTTGCTGTTCGGCCTGGTCTCGAACTACGCCCAGTTTGTTTTCAGTGGTCCGACGCTGTTTGGCGGCTTGTCCGGCGTGCTGTACGGCCTGCTGGGGCATTGCTGGATCTTTCAGCTGTTGTCGCCAAACCCGGCTTATCGCCTGCCGCGCGGCGTGCTGGTGATGATGCTGGTGTGGCTATTGTTGTGCCTGTCCGGGCTGGTCTCGATGATCGGCTTCGGTGAAATTGCCAATGCGGCCCACGTCGGCGGGTTGCTCGTCGGATGCTTGACTGGTTTGTTGGGTGGTTTGTACAACCGCCGTAAACTGGCCGCCATAAATTAGTTATGTGAATAAAGAGCGCGGAGCCCTTGATGTCCTCTTTTAACGAAATGATCAACAACATCACCCCCGATATCTATCAGAGCCTGAAACTGGCGGTGGAAATCGGTAAATGGTCCGACGGTGGCAAACTCACCGCCGAACAACGCGAACTGTCGCTGCAAGCGATGATCGCCTGGGAAATCCAGAACCTGCCCGAAGACCAGCGCACCGGTTACATGGGCGTGCAGGAGTGCGGCTCCAAGTCGATCGAAGTGCCGAATATCCTGTTCAAATCGGATGCCGTCCATTGATCGAGATTGGCTGCGGTGCAATCAGCAAAATGTCGGCGCGCCTTGACGGGCCGAACGTGCAGTACGCGTTTCGTCTGGACGACGTCGAGGTGCCGGTCAATCCTTTGATCGGGACCACGGTGCGCCTGGAATACCTGGGGGCGATTCATTGCTCCCATTGCGGACGCAAGACCAAAACCAGTTTCAGTCAGGGTTACTGCTACCCGTGCATGACCAAACTGGCCCAATGCGATATCTGCATCATGAGCCCGGAGCGTTGCCACTATGACGCTGGCACCTGCCGTGAGCCGGAGTGGGGCGAGAAGTTCTGCATGACGGATCACATTGTGTATCTGTCCAACTCTTCGGGGGTGAAGGTCGGGATTACCCGCGCCACTCAGCTGCCGACCCGTTGGATCGATCAGGGAGCCCGTCAGGCCTTGCCAATCATGCGTGTCTCGACCCGTCAGCAGTCGGGCTTCGTCGAAGATCTGTTCCGCAGTCAGGTGGCGGACAAGACCAACTGGCGTGCTTTACTCAAGGGCGATGCGGTGTCGGTCGACCTGGCGCAGGTTCGTGATCAGCTGTTCGACAGTTGCGCCGAAGGATTGCAAAGTTTGCAGGAACGATTCGGCCTACAGGCGATCCAGACCATTGCCGATGTAGAAACGCTCGAAATCCGCTATCCGGTCGAGCAATACCCGGCCAAGATCGTCAGCTTCAACCTGGACAAGAATCCGATCGCCGAAGGCACGCTGTTGGGAATCAAGGGCCAGTACCTGATTTTCGACACCGGCGTAATCAATATTCGTAAATACACGGCCTACCAGCTCGCCGTGCATCAGTAAAGGACTCCAGCATGCGCACCGAACAACCGAAGATGATCTACCTGAAGGACTATCAGGCGCCCGAGTACCTGATCGACGAGACGCACCTGACCTTCGAGTTGTTCGAGGACCACAGCCTGGTCCATGCGCAACTGGTGATGCGCCGCAATCCTGAGCGTGGCCCGGGCCTGCCGCCGCTGGTGCTGGATGGCCAGCAGCTGGAATTGCTGTCGGTGACCCTGGCTGACCGCGAGTTGGCGGAATCGGACTACCAACTCACCGAGAATCACCTGACCCTGCACCCGACCAGCACCACCTTCACGGTCGACACCAGCGTCAAGATCCACCCGGAAACCAACACCGCGCTGGAAGGCCTGTACAAATCCGGCACGATGTTCTGCACCCAGTGCGAGGCCGAAGGCTTTCGCAAGATCACCTATTACCTCGACCGGCCGGACGTGATGAGCACGTTCACCACCACGGTGGTTGCCGAGCAGCACAGCTATCCAGTGTTGCTGTCCAACGGCAACCCGATTGCCAGCGGTCCGGGCGAAGACGGCCGGCACTGGGCGACCTGGGAAGATCCGTTCAAGAAACCTGCCTACCTGTTCGCGCTGGTGGCCGGTGATTTGTGGTGCGTAGAAGACACCTTCACCACCATGACTGATCGCGCTGTGGCGCTGCGCATTTATGTCGAACCGGAAAACATCGACAAGTGCCAGCACGCCATGAACAGCCTGAAGAAGTCGATGCGCTGGGATGAAGAGGTCTACGGTCGCGAGTACGACCTGGACATCTTCATGATCGTCGCGGTCAACGACTTCAACATGGGCGCCATGGAGAACAAGGGCCTCAACATCTTCAACTCGAGCGCCGTGCTGGCCCGCGCCGAAACCGCGACCGACGCCGCGCACCAGCGGGTCGAGGCGATTGTTGCCCACGAGTACTTCCACAACTGGTCGGGCAACCGCGTGACCTGCCGCGACTGGTTTCAGTTGTCGCTGAAGGAAGGCTTTACCGTGTTCCGCGATTCGGGCTTCTCTGCCGACATGAACTCGGCCACGGTCAAGCGCATCCAGGACGTGGCGTACCTGCGCACCCACCAGTTCGCCGAAGATGCTGGTCCCATGGCTCACGCCGTGCGCCCGGACAGCTTCATCGAGATTTCCAACTTCTACACCCTGACCGTGTACGAAAAGGGTTCGGAAGTGGTCGGCATGATCCACACCCTGCTCGGCGCCGAAGGTTTCCGTAAAGGCAGCGACCTGTACTTCGAACGCCATGACGGCCAGGCCGTGACCTGCGACGACTTCATCAAGTCCATGGAAGACGCCAACGGTGTCGACCTGACCCAGTTCAAGCGCTGGTACAGCCAGGCCGGTACACCGCGTTTGGCGGTCAGCGAGTCCTACGACGCGGCGGCGAAAACCTACAGCCTGACGTTCCGTCAAAGCTGCCCGGCAACCCCGGACAAGGTTGAGAAGTTGCCGTTCGTGATCCCGGTCGAATTGGGCCTGCTGGACTCCAAAGGCGCGGCCATTGCGTTGCGTCTTTTCGGTGAAGCCAGCGCTCAGGGCACCTCACGGGTTGTTTCGGTGACCGAAGCCGAGCAGACGTTCACCTTCATCGACATCGCGGAACAGCCATTGCCTTCGTTGCTGCGTGGCTTCTCGGCGCCGGTGAAACTGAGCTTCCCGTACAACCGCGATCAGCTGATGTTCCTGATGCAGCACGACAGCGACGGTTTCAACCGCTGGGATGCGGGTCAGCAACTGTCGGTTCAGGTGCTGCAAGAGCTGATTGCTCAGCAGCAAAAGGGCGAGAAACTGGTGCTGGATCAGCGTCTGATTTCTGCCTTGCGCACCGTGCTGTCTGACGAGACGCTGGATCAGGCGATGGTCGCGGAAATGCTTTCGCTGCCGGGCGAGGCGTATCTGACCGAGATCAGCGAAGTAGCTGACGTTGACGCCATTCACATCGCTCGCGAGTTTGCTCGTAAACAATTGGCGGAAGGTTTGTTCGAAGCGTTGTGGCTGCGTTATCAGGCCAATCGCGATCTGTCGAAGAAAACCCCGTATGTGGCTGAGGCCGAGCACTTCGCTCGTCGCGCGTTGCAGAACATTGCGCTGTCGTACCTGATGCTCAGCGGTAAAGCGGAAGTATTGGCGGCGACGCTTGAGCAGTTCGAGACCAGCGACAACATGACCGAGCGCCTGACGGCGTTGGCGGTGTTGGTGAATTCGCCGTTCGAAGAAGATAAGGCCACGGCATTGGCGAGTTTTGCCGAGCACTTCAAGGATAATCCGCTGGTCATGGATCAGTGGTTCAGCGTCCAGGCCGGCAGCGTGTTGCCCGGTGGTTTGGAGCGGGTCAAGGCGTTGATGCAGCATCCGGCGTTCAATATCAAGAACCCGAACAAGGTGCGGGCACTGGTGGGGGCGTTTGCCGGGCAGAACCTGATTAATTTCCATGCGGCCGATGGTTCGGGTTATCGGTTCCTGGCGGATCTGGTGATCGAGCTGAACGGGTTCAACCCGCAGATCGCTTCTCGGCAGTTGGCGCCGCTGACTCGCTGGCGCAAGTATGACGACGCGCGTCAGGCGTTGATGAAAGGTGAGCTGGAGCGGATTCGTGCTTCGGGTCAGTTGTCGAGTGATGTGTTTGAAGTGGTCAGTAAAAGTCTGGCCTGATCCTTTTACCTCCGTCACAAGTCAGTCTTGTGGCGGAGGTTTTGTTAGCCGTTATCAGGGATGTTCTCGCCTGAACGAAAATTTAATGTTGTCAGTCCGCTGTGATTGATACTGCTCATGAAGTAATTGCATGAGAGTGGCTCTCTATCGAAAGAGTCGATTGTAGTTATGGAGAACTGATGGATAGGTTTTTGTATAGATTCAGGTCAACTTCCCGTTTACTTGGTTCTGCTGATTCAGATGGGATTCATCAGCCCGGAGAGCTTGAGAAGCTTGAGATATATTTTGCACCCCCTGAACAATTGAATGACCCTCTTGAGGGTTATCGTGAAGTTTTCTTTGCGGGTAATCAGGTGGTTTGGAAAAACCTTTTTAAGCATTATTTGTTGTTGTTAGCGTTGAAAAGTTGGGAGCTGTTTCATCAGGGTGAGGATGAAGAGTCATTCAGTCTTTCAAATATGCGTGCCCGCATGCATATGCGGTCCGCCGACATTGCCGATACCCCTGATTGTCTCGAATGCTTTAATGAAATGAGCGAAAAGCTGTTTTGTAATAAGGTGATTCTGGATTACATTCATGCATTATCCAAAGGCGAGAGGCGTTGCTACAAGTCGGAGCTGATTCACCATTTTGCCAGATTGCACCCGATATTTTTATCAGTGGTGATGGAAGTCAATCAGAATACCTGGATTGATGGTTTTCCAACTCGAGTAACTCCATTAGATATTGCAGCTCAGCAAACGATGTACGCGAAGGAGCTTTTACGCATTGCTTCGGAGGATAATGCCGACAAACGCCTCGAATACTATAGAGATGCTTGCCTGGATAAGTCGCATCTAGATATTTCACTAGGAAATACCTCGGCGCTGAAAGGAAAACATTTGGCGTTTGTTTTATTGTTGAGAGAATTTTCTTACGCATTCTGCGATGGGCTTGATGAGCTGATGTACCCTAGGTGGTATGTCGCATGTTTTATGGGTGAATGTAGTGATTCATCGATTTGGGGTACGTACGGTGATAATCACAAAGCTATTTGCCTAAAATTTAAGGCTGATAGTAACAAGGGTGTTGCCACCCTGAATTTAAAAGTGCCAAAAGAAGTTCCTGCTCCGAATACGGTGTACGAATTCAAAAAAATGCCGTTTCAAGAGGTATTTTATAATCGAGAGTTTTCAGAGGTGGACTTTTTTCGAACAATGGGAAATACCTCGCCTGAAGCGCTTATATGGGATTGGCACACTGATGGTAACGGTTCTTTTAGCAGTTCGTATGAGTGGTTGTTTTCAGAGGATCAGCAAGCGTGGGCAAAGCACTGGGAAAGGCTCAGCTTGACGCTGACATCAAAATTACATCATTGGGGCGCTGAGAAAGAATTTCGTATTATTTTAAAGTCGAATATGGATTTAACCAATCCAGCGAAAAGAAAATTGCGTTATAAGTTTAAAAGTCTTGATGGTTTGATTTTCGGTATCAGTACCTCTGTTGCCGATAAAATCGAAGCTATTAGTGTGATTAAGACTCTGTGCGATAAACATAAGAGAAAGAACTTTAATTTCTATCAAGCGTATTTCGACCCTGCCTCAAAAAGCATACATTACGGCTTGGTCACCGTTGCGGGGTTTCCTCGTAAGTCAGGTTGAGTTTCCGAAAGGGTTCTCCGGGCGCTTCTTTCATCATCCCTGCGAATACCCCCTCATCACCCACACCCTTTGTCCCCCCCAGTTAACAAAACATAACGTGGCGTCGATTGTCAGACCTTTCCAAACCCCGATAGGATAAGCCAGCTTCCGAAGGGGCTCTAGATTGCGTATTTCAGGACTATGCTCCAGAAAAGGCAATCGCAAAGAGCACCCTTATGGCGCCCAGAAAGGTTGAACGACCTAACAATAATAATGGGGGAAGGTCTATGAGTGAGCCTGTCATGGGTGTGGGTATCTGCCGCCCGCCGGCACTACGCAAATTCGCGTTGCTGGCTACAGCGCTCTCGCTGTTGGGCTGTGCCGTGCTGTCGGCACCTGTGCTGGCCGCTGCGGCGCCAGCATCCGACATTGTCTATTCCGTTGAATCTGCCAAAGCCAGCAAGAGCCTGATGCTCGACGTCGTGCACGCCGGCAAGCGTCTGGTGGCGGTCGGGGATCGCGGGCACATTTTGTACTCCGATGACCAGGGCGCGACCTGGACCCAAGCCAAGGTGCCGACCCGACAACTCCTGACCTCGGTGTTTTTCGTCGACGACAAACACGGCTGGGCTGTTGGCCATGACGCGCAAATCCTCGCGAGCGAGGACGGCGGCGTCACCTGGACCAAGCAATTCGAAGATCTGAAACGCGAATCGCCGCTGCTCGACGTCTGGTTCCAGGACGTCAACAGCGGCTTTGCCGTGGGCGCTTATGGTGCGCTGCTGTCAACCACCGACGGCGGCAAAAACTGGGAAGACGCCAGCGATCGCCTCGACAACGAAGACCAGTACCACCTCAACGCCATCGCCGCGGTCAAGGATTCCGGTCTGTTTATCGTCGGCGAGCAGGGCAGCATGTTCCGCTCCGCCGACGGGGGTCAGACCTGGGAGAAGCTTGAAGGTCCCTATGAGGGCTCACTGTTTGGCGTGATCGGCACCGCTCAAGCCAATACGCTGCTGGCCTACGGGCTGCGGGGCAATCTGTTTCGCTCCACCGATTTCGGCACGACCTGGGAGCCGGTTGAGCTCAAGGCCGCTCGCGGTGCGCTGGAGTTCGGTCTGTCCGGCGCGACGCTGCTCGACGACGGTTCCATCGTGATCGTCGGCAACGGTGGCTCGGTGATCCGCAGCAACGACAACGGCGAAACCTTCAGCATATTCAACCGTCCGGATCGCATTTCCGTTTCGGCGGTCACGGCAGCTGGCAACGGCAATCTGATTCTGGCAGGACAGGGCGGCGTTCGCGTCACCTCGCCAACCGGAGCCGGTGCAGAAAATGGAAAAAACGGGTCGTCCAAATGAGCCGGGCAAATAATAAGAAGGCGGGTCTATGACATCCTTGAGCAGTCATCATCAAGACAAGGCGACGTTTCTCGAACGCCTGATTTTCAACAACCGCCCGGCAGTGATCACCATCTGCCTGCTGGTGAGTATTTTCCTGTTCTGGCAGGCGACCCTTATCCGGCCGTCCACCAGTTTCGAAAAAATGATCCCGCTCGAACATCCGTTCATTCAAAAGATGATGGAGCACCGCAACGATCTGGCGAACCTGGGTAACACGGTGCGCATCTCGGTGGAAGCCACTGATGGCGACATCTTCTCCAAGGAGTACATGGAGACTCTGCGTCAGATCAACGATGAGGTGTTCTACATCTCCGGTGTTGACCGTTCCGGCCTCAAGTCGCTGTGGAGCCCGAGCGTACGCTGGACCGAAGTGACAGAGGAGGGCTTCGCCGGTGGTGAAGTGATTCCGCAGAGCTACAACGGTTCCCAGCAAAGTCTCGACCTGTTGCGCAACAACGTGCTCAAGTCCGGTCAGGTCGGGCGTCTGGTGGCCAACGACTTCAAGTCGAGCATTGTCGATATCCCGCTGCTGGAGTCTTACCCGGACCCGCAGGACCAAGGCAAGCTGCTGGCGCTGGACTATCGCAAGTTCTCTCATGAACTCGAAGACAAGATCCGCGACAAGTTCGAAGCCCAGAACCCCAACGTACAGATCCACATCGTCGGTTTCGCCAAGAAGGTCGGCGACCTGATCGATGGGCTGGTCATGGTGGTGATGTTCTTCGGCGTTGCCTTCATCATCACGTTGATCCTGCTCTACTGGTTCACCAACTGCATGCGCAGCACCGTGGCGGTGTTGAGCACCACGTTGGTGGCGGTGGTCTGGCAGCTCGGTTTGATGCACTTCTTCGGATTCGGGCTCGATCCCTACTCGATGCTGGTGCCGTTCCTGATCTTCGCCATTGGTATTTCCCACGGTGTGCAGAAGATCAACGGTATTGCCTTGCAGTCCAGCGAGGCAGACAACGCCTTGACTGCGGCGCGGCGCACGTTCCGTCAGCTGTTCCTGCCGGGGATGATTGCGATCCTCGCCGATGCGGTCGGTTTCATAACGCTGCTGATCATCGATATCGGCGTGATTCGTGAACTGGCCATCGGCGCGTCTATCGGCGTGGCGGTCATCGTGTTCACCAACCTGATCCTGCTGCCAGTGGCAATTTCCTACGTCGGCATCAGCAAACGTGCCGTGGAACGCAGCAAGAAAGACGCGCACCGCGAACACCCGTTCTGGCGTCTGCTGTCGAATTTTGCCAGCCCGAAAGTTGCACCGGTGTCCATCGCGCTGGCCTTGCTGGCCTTCGGCGGCGGCCTCTGGTACAGCCAGAACCTGAAAATCGGTGACCTGGATCAGGGCGCTCCGGAACTGCGTCCGGACTCGCGCTACAACAAGGACAACAACTTCATCATCAGCAATTACTCCACCAGTTCCGACGTGTTGGTAGTGATGGTCAAGACCAAGTCCGAAGGCTGCTCGCGCTACGAAGCCATGGCGCCGATCGACGAGCTGATGTGGAAGATGCAGAACACCGAGGGCGTGCAGTCGGCGATCTCGTTGGTGACGGTGTCCAAGCAGATGATCAAGGGCATGAACGAAGGCAACCTGAAATGGGAAACCCTGTCGCGTAACCCGGACGTGCTGAACAACTCGATCGCTCGGGCTGATGGCCTGTACAACAACAGTTGCTCCCTGGCGCCGGTGCTGGTGTTCCTCAACGATCACAAGGCCGCCACTCTGGATCGCGCCGTGCATGCGGTACAAGACTTCGCCAAGGAGAACAACAAGGAAGGCCTGGAATTCATCCTCGCCGCCGGTAACGCCGGGATCGAGGCCGCCACCAACGAGGTGATCAAGGAATCCGAGCTGACCATCCTGATCCTGGTGTACATCTGCGTGGCGACCATGTGCATGATCACCTTCCGCTCCTGGGCAGCGACGTTGTGCATCGTGCTGCCGCTGGTCCTGACCTCGGTACTCGGTAACGCCCTCATGGCCTTCATGGGCATTGGCGTGAAAGTCGCGACCCTGCCGGTTGTGGCGCTCGGGGTGGGGATTGGCGTGGATTACGGCATCTACATCTACAGCCGTCTGGAAAGCTTCCTGCGTGCCGGTCTGCCGTTGCAAGAGGCGTACTACCAGACGCTGAAGTCCACCGGTAAAGCCGTGCTGTTCACCGGCCTGTGCCTGGCGATCGGCGTGTGCACCTGGATCTTCTCGGCCATCAAGTTCCAGGCCGATATGGGCCTGATGCTGACTTTCATGCTGCTGTGGAACATGTTTGGCGCACTGTGGCTGCTGCCAGCGCTGGCGCGGTTCCTGATCAAGCCGGAGAAACTGGCGGGGCAGAAGGGCAATTCGTTGTTCGCTCACTGATCGATCGCTGAAACAAAAAAGCCGCAACCCAGGTTGCGGCTTTTTTATTCGAAGATCAAAAGATCGCAGCCTTCGGCAGCTCCTACAGGTAACGCGTGCAACGTTGAATTGCGGGTGTACTCGGGCAACGTAGGAGCTGGCGAAGCCTGCGATCTTTTGACTTTGCTTTTATGACAAATCGGTACCCAGCACCGCATTCAGCGCACTACGCGCATCATCCAGCTGAACCAACGTCGCATGCCGCGCACCCAGCGCATCACGATTCTCGATAGCCGTCAGAATCGCCTTGTGCCGGGGCAACGCCAGTTCATGCAGGTTCGGCCGCTGGTTGGAGTGTTTCAAGGCTTCGGCAATCGCCACCGACAGCATGTTGCACAGGTTGGCCAGCAAGTCGTTATGGGTCGCATCGGCAATCCGGCTATGGAAATCCAGGTCCGGTTGCAAGAGCGCTTCGGGGGTCGGTGCCGCTTCCATACGTTGGTAAGCTTCACCGATGGAGGCGATGTCATCGTCCGTGGCGAACTGCGCAGCGAGGGCGGCCGCAGCGGGTTCGATGATGCTGCGCACGCTGGTCAGCAAATCGAAGAATTCATTTTGCGGGCTGCTTTGCATCAGCCAATGCAGCACATCGGGATCGAGCATGTGCCATTCCTTGCGCTGCTTGACCACCGTGCCCACTCGCGGACGGGAATACACCAGGCCCTTGGCGACCAAAACCCGGGTGGCTTCGCGCAGGACTGGACGGCTGACCGCGTACTCCTCGCACAACAGGGCTTCGGCGGGCAGTTTGTCACACGGCTTGAAGCGTCCGGAAACGATCTGCATGCCCAGTTCCTGGACGATGCGCGAATGCATGCTTTTGCGGTCGGAGGGTTTGCGGTAATCCATGGGGAACGGCGCGATCCTGGGCGATGGGGTGCCGCGCATGATAACAGGCGCGAGCGGCGGGCGATCCAGCCCTTGAAAAGATCGCAGGCTGCGCCAGCTCCACTCCGACCGAGTACGCCGAAAATTCCCCGTCGTACCGGACCCCGTAGGAGCTGCCGAAGGCTGCGATCTTTTGCTTTTAATGGGAGTGGCGCGGTACTTCAGAGCCACGGCAGCCGACCAGGAAATCGAAATCGCAACCCTGATCCGCCTGCAGCACATGGTCGATGTACAGCTGACGATAACCGCCCACGATCAGTTGCTGCGGCGGTTGCAGATCGGCCATGCGCGCCGCCAGTTCGGCGTCGGGAATGTCCAGGTGCAGACGACCGTTGGCGCAGTCGAGTTCGATCCAGTCACCTTCCTTCACCGTCGCCAAAGGTCCGCCAGCGGCCGCTTCCGGGGCCACGTGCAGAACGACAGTGCCGTATGCCGTGCCGCTCATGCGCGCATCGGAAATACGCACCATGTCCGTCACACCCTGGGCCAGCAACTTGGCCGGCAAGCCCATGTTGCCAACTTCGGCCATTCCCGGATAACCCTTCGGACCGCAGTTCTTCATCACCAGAATCGAGTTGGCATCCACATCCAGCTCCGGATCGTTGATCCGCGCCTTATACATGTCGAAGTTCTCGAACACCACCGCACGCCCGCGATGTTGCATCAGTTCGGCGCTGGCGGCTGAAGGCTTGAGCACCGCACCCAGTGGTGCGAGGTTGCCGCGCAACACACAGATGCCGCCGTCGGAGCGGATTGGGTTGTCGAGGGTGCGGATCACTTCATCCTGACCGTAGATCGGTGCGTCTTTGGTGTTCTCGCCGAGGGTCTTGCCGTTGACGGTCAGGGCATTCGGATTCGGAATCAGGTTGGCTTCACCCAGACGACGCAGCACCGCTGGCAGGCCACCGGCGTAATAGAACTCTTCCATCAGGAAACGCCCGGACGGTTGCAGGTCGACGATGGTCGGCATGCCGCGACCGATGCGGGTCCAGTCATCCAGGTCCAGCTCGACACCGATACGGCCGGCAATGGCTTTCAAATGGATCACGGCGTTGGTCGAACCACCGATGGCAGCGTTCACGCGAATGGCGTTTTCGAAGGCTTCTTTGGTGAGGATTTTCGACAGCTTCAAATCTTCGCGAACCATCTCCACCGCGCGCATGCCGGACATGTGCGCCAGTACATAACGGCGCGCATCGACGGCAGGAATCGCCGCGTTGTGGGGCAGGGAAGTGCCCAGTGCTTCAGCCATGCAGGCCATGGTCGACGCGGTGCCCATGGTGTTGCACGTGCCGGCCGAGCGGGACATGCCGCCCTCGGCCGCAAGGAAATCGTCAATGGTGATGGTGCCGGCTTTCACTTGTTCGCTGAGCTGCCAGACCACGGTGCCCGAGCCGATGTCCTGGCCTTTGTGCTTGCCGTTGAGCATCGGCCCGCCGGTGACGACAATGGCCGGCACGTCACAACTGGCCGCGCCCATCAACAACGCCGGGGTGGTTTTGTCGCAGCCGGTCAGCAGCACAACACCGTCAATAGGGTTGCCGCGAATCGCTTCTTCGACGTCCATGCTCGCCAGGTTGCGAGTGAGCATGGCGGTCGGACGCAGGTTCGACTCGCCGTTGGAGAACACCGGGAATTCCACGGGAAAGCCCCCAGCCTCGATCACCCCACGTTTGACGTGCTCCGCAATCTGGCGGAAATGCGCGTTGCACGGGGTCAGTTCCGACCAGGTGTTGCAGATGCCGATGATCGGCTTGCCGTGGAACTGGTGGTCGGCGATGCCCTGATTCTTCATCCAGCTGCGGTACATGAAGCCGTTCTTGTCAGCAGTGCCAAACCATTGGGCGGAGCGCAGGGTGGGTTTCTTATCAGACATGATCGGGTCTCTTGTTGTATGACTATATTGTTCGAGCTGAGGGGTAACATAGGCGTAAATTCGGTAGTTTGGAAGAGTTGTTGCGTAAATAGTATTACTATATAGTCCGTTTCAACGGAGGGATTGCCCTGGCGGTTTTCCGCGAGAGGCGTCCCCCGAGGTTCTATAACAACAATCGGAGACCGATCTCATGAACCAGGAATTGCGGCTTATTCGTCGCATCACGCTGAAACTGATTCCCTTCCTGATCCTGCTGTACCTGATCGCCTATGTGGATCGCTCCGCCGTAGGCTTCGCCAAGTTGCACATGGGCGCCGACCTCGGCATCGGTGACGCCGCTTACGGGCTGGGTGCCGGGCTGTTTTTCATTGGCTATTTCCTGCTGGAAATCCCTAGCAACCTGATGCTCGAACGCTTTGGCGCGCGGCGCTGGTTCGCGCGGATCATGGTCACCTGGGGCGCCATCACCATCGGTATGGCCTTCGTCCAGGGGTCGCACAGCTTCTATGTGATGCGCTTTCTGCTCGGCGCGGCGGAAGCCGGGTTCTTTCCCGGCGTTCTCTACTACATCACCCAGTGGTTCCCTGTGCGCCATCGCGGCAAGATCCTCGGGTTATTCATCCTTTCCCAACCCATCGCCATGTTGATCACCGGCCCGGTGTCCGGTGGTCTGCTCGGCATGGACGGCATTCTTGGCCTGCATGGCTGGCAGTGGCTGTTCATCGTCATCGGCGCCCCGGCGATCCTGTTGACCTGGCCAGTGCTGCGTTGGCTGCCGGACGGTCCGAAACAGGTGAAGTGGATGGACCAGGCCGAAAAGGACTGGCTGACCGGCGAACTGAAAAAGGATCTTGAGGAGTACGGCCAGACCCGCCACGGCAATCCGTTGCACGCCCTCAAGGACAAACGTGTCTTGCTGCTGGCGCTGTTCTATCTGCCGGTGACCCTGAGCATTTATGGCCTGGGCTTGTGGCTGCCGACCCTGATCAAGCAGTTCGGTGGCACGGATCTGGTGACCGGTTTCGTGTCGTCGGTGCCATACATCTTCGGGATCATCGGGTTGCTGATCATTCCGCGCAGTTCCGACCGTTTGAATGATCGCTACGGCCACTTAGCGGTGCTTTACGTGTTGGGTGCCATCGGCCTGTTCCTCAGCGCCTGGCTGACGGTGCCGGTGCTGCAACTGGCGGCGTTGTGTCTGGTGGCCTTCGCGCTGTTTTCCTGCACCGCGGTGTTCTGGACCTTGCCGGGCCGCTTCTTTGCCGGCGCCAGTGCCGCGGCCGGGATCGCCTTGATCAACTCGGTGGGCAACCTCGGCGGCTACATCGGTCCGTTCGTGATCGGCGCACTGAAGGAATACACCGGCAACCTGGCTTCGGGTCTGTACTTCTTGTCCGGCGTGATGGTGTTCGGGCTGATTTTGACTGGTGTGGTCTATCGCCTGTTGGAACGCAAGCACGTACTGCCGGCCGACCAGTTCGCTGCCAGCGCCCGTAGTGCGACCCGCACCTGACACATCACACAGATCCCTTGTGGGAGCGAGCCTGCTCGCGAAGGCGGAGAGTCAGCCAACAGAGATGTTGGATGGGATGGCCTCTTCGCGAGCAGGCTCGCTCCCACAGGGTGCAATGCCGACTTCAAGATTGTTACAGGAGAAAATCATGCGTTTAGTTCAGTTCGAATTGGGTAACGGTGAGCGCCGGGTGGGCGTGGTCGAAGACGGTCTGGTGCGCGAAGTGCAGGGCGCGCGCACCGTTCGCGACCTGGCGTTGGCCGCGATCGAGGCCGGCGTCAATCTTGAGCAGCAGGTAAAAACCCTGGGCCTGGGCATCAGCCATGACTATGCAGAACTGTTGGCCACGTTGCGCATCCTGCCACCGCTGGATCACCCGGACCCGGCGCACATGCTGGTCAGCGGTACGGGCCTGACCCATTTGGGCAGTGCGTCGGCCCGGGACAAGATGCATCAGCAAGTCGGCGACGAAGCGGCGATGACCGACACCATGCGCATCTTCAAATGGGGCGTGGAGGGCGGCAAACCGGTAGCGGGGCAGGCCGGCGTACAACCGGAATGGTTCTACAAGGGCGACGGCAGCATCGTCGTGCGTCCGGGCCAACCGTTTCCGCTGCCACCGTTTGCCGAAGACGCGGGGGAGGAGCCGGAACTCAGCGGGCTCTACGTCATCGGCCTAGACGGCAAACCGTATCGACTCGGTTTTGCCGTGGGCAACGAGTTCTCCGATCACGTAATGGAACGCAAGAATTACCTCTACCTGGCCCATTCCAAACTGCGCAGCTGCAGTTATGGCCCGGAACTTCGGGTCGGTGAACTGCCGGAGCATCTGGCAGGCACCAGCCGCATCGTGCGTAACGGTGAAGTGCTGTGGCAGAACGAGTTTCTCAGTGGCGAGGCCAACATGTGCCACAGCCTGGAAAACCTCGAGTACCACCATTTCAAGTACAGCCAGTTCCTGCGCCCGGGCGATGTGCACATTCACTTCTTCGGCACCGCGACCCTGTCCTTTGCCGACGGCATTCGCACCCAGCCGGGTGACGTGTTCGAGATCAGTCAGGCCGAGTTCGGTGCACCGTTGATCAACGGGATTGCACCGGTTGAAGCGGCGTTCGAGCCCGGCACCGTCGGCACTCTTTAAGGAGATAGGCATGACCCGAATTCTTGGTCACAACTACATCGGCGGTCAGCGCAGTGCGGCCGGCCCGCTCAAACTAAAGAGCGCCGACGCCAGCACGGGCGAGGCTTTGCCCCACGATTTCTTCCAGGCGACCCCGGAAGAAGTCGATGCCGCCGCCAAGGCAGCCGCCGCGGCTTATCCGACGTATCGGAGCTTGAGCGCCGAACGTCGGGCGCAATTTCTCGATGCGATAGCCGATGAACTGGACGCGCTAGGCGATGACTTTGTTGCGCTGGTCTGCCGCGAAACCGCGCTGCCCGCCGCACGCATTCAAGGCGAGCGCGGTCGCACCTGCGGCCAGATGCGTTTGTTCGCCAAGGTGCTGCGTCGCGGTGATTTCTACGGCGCGCGGATCGATCAGGCGTTGCCTGAGCGCCAACCGTTGCCGCGTCAGGACCTGCGTCAGTACCGCATCGGCCTCGGGCCGGTCGCCGTGTTTGGCGCCAGTAACTTTCCGTTGGCGTTCTCTACGGCTGGCGGCGACACCGCGTCGGCGTTGGCCGCCGGTTGCCCGGTGGTGTTCAAGGCTCACAGTGGTCACATGGCAACTGCCGAACTGGTAGCGGACGCGATCATCCGCGCCGCAGAAAAAACCGGGATGCCGGCCGGTGTATTCAACATGATCTACGGCGGCGGTGTCGGCGAAGCGCTGGTCAAGCATCCGGCAATTCGGGCGGTTGGCTTTACCGGCTCGCTCAAGGGCGGCCGTGCGTTGTGTGACTTGGCCGCCGCACGTGCGCAGCCGATTCCGGTGTTTGCCGAGATGTCGAGCATCAACCCGGTGATCGTGTTGCCGCAGGCGCTGCAAACTCGCGCCGAATCGGTCGCCCGTGACCTGACCGCTTCGGTGGTTCAGGGCTGTGGTCAGTTCTGCACCAATCCCGGTTTGGTGATCGGTATTCGTTCGCCGCAGTTCAGCGCGTTTGTGCAACAGGTGGCGGGCCTGATCGGCGATGAGCCGGCGCAAACGATGCTCAATGCCGGGACCCTGAGCAGCTATGGCCAAGGCCTGCAAAAACTCCTCGCTCATCCGGGCATCCAGCACCTGGCCGGCCAGGCACAGCAGGGCAATCAGGCTCAGCCGCAACTGTTCAAGGCCAATGTCAGCCTGTTGATCAATGGCGATGAAGTGCTGCAGGAAGAGGTGTTCGGCCCGACCACGGTGTTCGTCGAAGTCGCCGATCAGACGCAACTCAGTACTGCATTGAACGGCCTGCACGGGCAGTTGACCGCAACGATCATTGGCGAGCCGGCGGACTTCGAGCAGTTCGCTGAGCTGACGCCGTTGCTGGAACAAAAGGTCGGACGGATCCTGCTCAACGGCTATCCGACCGGCGTGGAAGTCTGCGATTCGATGGTCCACGGCGGTCCGTATCCGGCAACTTCCGATGCGCGCGGCACGTCGGTGGGCACCTTGGCCATCGACCGCTTCCTGCGCCCGGTGTGCTTCCAGAACTACCCCGACAGCCTGCTGCCGGATGCCTTGAAGAATGGCAATCCGTTGCGTATTCAGCGGTTGGTGGACGGGCAGCCGTCCCGCGAAGCGATCTAACGGCGAGCACAATCCCCTGTGGGAGCGAGCCTGCTCCGGGCGGCGTTCCGACGATGAGTCCCTGTCAATCACATCAATGTTGAATGACACACCGCCATCGCGAGTAAGCTCGCTCCCACATTGGACTGAAGCGTAATGAGCTATCATTGCGTCTTTCCCATTCAAAGATTGACTGCCATGACCGCCCCAACCGACACCTTGCTCGCCACCCTCGAACACTGCGATATGGTGGAAATCGACGGGCTTCACGCCTTCGAATTCTCCCTCGATGAAGACGATAACCTGCACATCGAATGCTTAGACGGTCGTGTGTCCAAGCACTGGGAGTTCACCCCGGCCGAGGTCGAGGCCGCGACCTTCGATCCAGACCTGCAAAGCTGGCTGATCACCGGTGATTCTGGCGAGCACCGGTTGGTGTGCATGACCGCGTTCCGCGGTGATGACGACGAGGAAGAAGCGAATGAGGATGCGTAAGCTCTGGCCACTGTTGATGGCCGGCAGCGTCGGCGCGATGGGTTTTCAGGTTGCGTCGGCCGACGACTATCAGTTGCTGGTCGGTTCCTACACAGCCGGTCAGAGCCAGGGGATTTATCGCCTGAACTTCGACGTCACCACCG